>NZ_JBRCAD010000009.1:0-23923 GCF_053493415.1 Trichothermofontia sp.
GACAAAGCTGCTTCAAGATCAATTTGACAAGCTTCGGGAATGAGGCTATCATAGAACATCATTTTTTATTTGTTAGAGGACAGAATACTGCATTCTGTCCCTTTTTTCCATCGCTTAACCTAACTTTCAACACTTCTGGTATTTAGGACCTGGGATTGGCCAAAAAATTATTGCCCAAATTCCCGATCCCGTGACCAGTTCTCTGCTGCCGTGGGAAAAGTTAACCGCTAGGGAACAAGAAATTGTCCAGCTAATTGCCAAAGGAGCCAATAACCGTGAAATCGCTGATGCCCTCTATATTTCCGAAAAGACGGTGAAAAATCACATTACCAGCATTCTTAGTCGCCTGAATTTACGCGATCGCACCCAGGTCGCTGTATTAGCCAACTCTAGTACTGCTGACTTAAGTGATCATGCATCAAATAATTGACATACCCGAACCGCGTGTGCTAGGCATCTTGGGCGGCATGGGACCCCTAGCGGGAGCTTCCTTCCTAACCCGCTTAACCTTGCTGACAACCGCCACCTGTGACCAGGAACATTTACATACGGTTTTGTGGAGTGATCCCACGGTTCCCGATCGTACCGATGCCCTCCTATCCCAAGGGTCTTCTCCCCTGCCTAAACTGCTAAACGGAGTACATCAACTCAACGCGATCGGGGCAGGTGCGATCGTGATTCCTTGTAATACGGCCCACTTCTGGTATAACGATCTGACCCAAGCTACTTCGCTGCCCATTTTGCATATTGTCGAAGCCGTTGTGGCCAGTCTCAAAAGTTATGGCCTCTTTCGGGGCACGATCGGCATTATGGGCACCTCAGCCACCCTCAAGCTCGGCCTCTATCAACGCTATCTGGAAAGCCAGGGTTATCGTTGCCTGCTCCCGACGGGTGAAGAAATGGAGCGCTACTGTATGCCCTCTATCCGCATGGCCAAGGCAAATCGCCTGAGCGAGAGTTATCATCCTGCGGCGGAAGGGGCTATTCGGCTAAAACGCCGGGGCGCGATCGCGGTCGTCCTTGGCTGTAGTGAACTCCCCCTAGCCATCCAGGCGGGACCCTCCCATGAGTTGGGGGTGCCGCTAGTCAGTTCGATCGATGCCCTAGCCGAAGCGGCGATTCGCTGGGCCAGATATGGCAGCATTATCCCCAGTTGACTCGTTGCCACCAGCCTAATTACCGACTTGCTCTATACAGCACTTCTATATTTAGTGAGGTACAGACAAGGGGCTTAAGCCCCTTGTTTACAAGGCTTGACCGTACTTCGCTAGAAAGGGAGCTGTATATAGGTGGGCAGGCTATTCTGGTTGTCCTCATGCCTCCAGGCCCTCACATCATAAACATCCGGCGATCGAGGCTCTTGGGGTCATGGGTGGCAACAAAATGCTCCAAGGTTTCGTCCGACTCCAGGCGGCCATCGATCAAGTTAATAATGCGATCGGCCACATCCAGAATGCGGTTATCGTGGGTCACCATCAGGATCGTGCGCCCCTCCTCCTTCGCCAGCCGTTGCATCAGCATCACCACATCCCGACCCGATTTCTTATCCAGGGCCGCCGTCGGTTCATCGGCCAGAATCAAGGCGGGTTGATTGACCAGCGCACGGGCGATCGCCACCCGTTGTTTTTGGCCCCCAGACAGATTTTTCGGTTTATAATCCACCCGATCGGCGAGGCCCACCTGCGTGAGAACGTGAACTGCCTTTTGGCGTTTATCACGCCAGTTGCTAAACAGTTCCACCGCCATTTCCACATTTTGGGCAGCCGTCAGCGATTCAAACAAATTATGCATCTGGAAAATAAACCCGATATTGCGGCGAATATCCACCAGTTGCGACTTGTTGAGACCAACCAGTTCCCGTCCCAAAACCCTCAGGCTCCCTGCTTGGGCCGTGCGCAGCCCGCCAATTAAACTTAAGAGCGTTGTCTTCCCAGAACCTGATGGCCCCGTCATGATCACAATTTGGCCCTTAGGTAGATCTAGGTTAATGTCATACAACACCTGTTTTGCCAGATCGCCGTGGCCGAAGTAGTGATTCAGATTGCGGATTTTAACCGCGTGGGCATCTACCGACAGAGTGGCGGTCGCCGTTGGCGTTGTTTCATCATCAATCAAGGTCATCTGGGTCATTATCCAAATACCTCCGCTGGATCAGCCGCTAACACTTTTCGTACCGCGATCGCGCCGGAAACTAAACACATGACTAGGGTCATCAGAAAAATATTAAACGATCGTTCCAGGGTCATTTGCATCAGCAAACCTGTTGTCTTTTGGGTGAGATCATATAACCCCAAACTGACAATCATCCCTGGCACAAATCCCAAAATCGCCAAAATCACCGCCTCCTGCATCACCACCCCCAGCAGATGCAACCGCGAGTAGCCCATTGCCTTTAGCGTGGCATATTCTGCCCAATGATCCGCCACATCTGTATAAAGAATTTGGTAGACCAGGATAATTCCCACCACAAAACTCATCGATGTTAATAGGCCAAACACGAACCCAATATTGGTATTTTCCTGCCAATAGCGACGTTCCTGCTGCTCAAACTCCAGTTTAGTTAAAACCTGCACATCCTTGGGTAGTTGTTCCCGCAGGGTTGTCACCAGTGCCGCCACATCCGTACCCGGTTTGACCTTAATCAGCCCCACATCCACCGTATTCAAAGTACGACTATCCTCCTCCGGCCCCAAGCGAGCAAAATAACGCAGGAAATTCTGATCACTCATGATCACGTTGCCATTCCCAGCAGCGAAGTCCGTCCCTAAGCTAAAGGTACCCACGATCCGCACCTGTTGCTCCATCAGTTCGGTTATTATTCCCGTTGCGATCGGGCCGACCTCCGGACGGGCCTTTTCATCCAGCAACGCCGTCCACGGCAATTGGAGCGCCTGTAAATTCTCTAGCACTCCCGGCACCAGCAACACCGGGTCGTTGGGATTAAACGCCAAAACCCGTAACGGGCGCGTCTCCTTCGTCACCGGATTCTTCCAATCCGCCGTATTCGTATAAAGCGGATAAGCGGCCTCAACCCCCTCAAACGCACGGGCCTGATACAGTCGTCGCAGGGCAAATTGCTCCGGCACGAACATATTGTCCTTAATGCTATTCAGGATGACGATATCCGCATTCAGAATCTTAATCAGTTGTACCTGGCTATCATAAAGGGCATTCTTAAACCCCAGGAAAATAAACATCAACAACACAGCAAAGGCGACTCCCGCTAATGCTGTCACTAATCGGCGGGGTTCGTGGGTGAGGTTAAACCAGGCGAGGAAGGTATAGCGGGGGGGGAGCATAGAAGGTAAAAGGTAAAAGGTAAAAGGTAAAAAGGATGGAAGGGGGAGAAATTAGGGCTACTAAGGGGGACAGGGGATAGGGATAGGTTGGTTTGGCGACTAAAGTCACCACTACGAAATACGCTCGCTTTCTATTTTTAATAAACCTCCGCTGGATCAGCGGAAACGGCTTTTTGGACGGAAATCAGGCCCGATACCGTACACATTCCTAGGGTAAGGAGGAAGACGAGGATCGCTCGTTGGGTATCCATCATGATCGGGAGGGTGCCCGCTGTTGCTTTGTAGGCCATGTCGTAGAGGCCAAGGGAAATGGCGAAGCCAGGGACATAGCCCAAGCAGGCCAAAATCACGGCTTCTTGCAAGACGAGACCAAAGAGGAAGGTGCTGCGGTATCCCATTGCTTTGAGGGTGGCGTATTGGACTCGGTGGTTGCTGATGTCGGTATAGAGGATTTGATAAACGATCACGGTGCCGACGATTAGAGAAACGACGACGCCCATGCCGAAGATGAAGCCGGTGGAGGTGGTCTGTATCCAAAAGGTGCGATCGCGGTCCATGATTTCCTGGCGGGTGAAGACGCGCACGTCGGCGGGCAGGATTTGCCGCAGTTTTTCGGCTACGAGGTTGGCATCGGTGCCCGGTTGCAGTTGAATCAGGCCAAAGTCGATCAGGTCGAGGGGCCGAGGATGGAAGTAGCGGCGAAAGTTTTGATCGCTCATGATTAAGGTGCCGTCGGCGGAGAAGCCCCCACCCAGTTCGTAATGACCACCGATCGTGGCGGCACGGCGATCGAGTTCGGTCTCGGTGCCAATGTCGCGGGGACCATATTCGGGGCGCGATCGCTTATCGATGAGGACCGTATTGGGGCGACGGAGGGCAGCTTGTAGTTCCGGATTTTGCAGTTCCGGGATGAGAAAAGCAGGATCGTTGGGGTTGAAGGCGTAGATGAAAATCGCCCGCATCTTGCGGGTTTCGGCATTGCGCCACTGGGTAATTCCCAGGTAAAGCGGCATGGTACGCTCAACGCCGTCAATCCCGGCGGCCTGATAGAGACGCTCGATCGGGAAGGGTTTACTGGACCCAATTTCCAGGGTTTTGGGGGAACTGAGGACGATATCGGCGTTAAGTTTGGTGTAGATGGCACTGGCGGCGGTTCCCAGGGCACCGAGGAAACCCAGGTTCATGAAAATAATCATGACGGCAAAGGCCACCCCCGCGATCGCCACCAGGAGGCGGGTTTTCTCATGGACCAGGTTGAGCCAAGCCAAAG
This sequence comes from Trichothermofontia sp., assembly GCF_053493415.1. Classification (NCBI taxonomy): domain Bacteria; kingdom Bacillati; phylum Cyanobacteriota; class Cyanophyceae; order Leptolyngbyales; family Trichocoleusaceae; genus Trichothermofontia; species Trichothermofontia sp. The sequence goes on from NZ_JBRCAD010000009.1 coordinate 4,570, forward strand.
GGGTTCTCATCACCGTCTGCTCATGACACGTCGATCTTCACATCCACTTGCAGGTTGGTCAGGGCTTCCACGGGTTTGCTGTCATCCAGTCGGATTTTGACCTCCACCACGCGGGCATCGGCATTAGCCGCCGGATCATCGTCCAGCACATCGTTCTTAAACACCTGCCAGCCGACTTCGATCACTTTGCCGCTTAAGCTGCCTGGAAAGGCACCATTCCGACTGGTGATCGTGGCCCGTTGCCCGACTTTGACCAAGCTGACATCGGTTTCATAGACCTCCGCCACCACATTCATTTGTCGCGTATCCCCTAGATCGACAATGCCGTCGTTACCGATCGCCTCCCCAGCCTTGGTGATAATTTGCAACACTCGGCCATCCTGGGGGGCACGAATCAAGGTGCGCTCAAGGCGGGCTTCGGCCAGCTTCAGATTTTGGCGAGCGGAGTCCACCGCTGTTTGCACTTGGGCGAGGGGGATATTGGCTTGGGCGACCTGGAGTTGGGCCTGGGCGTTTTGGGTATCCACCTGACGCGCTTCCCGCAGTTGCACCAAGGTCGATCGCGCGTTACGCAGTTGTTCTTCAATCCGACGCACGTCCGTTTCCTGGCGATCGAGTTCCTGCTGGGCGATCGCCCCCTCTTGGTAGAGGTTAGCGGCGCGATCACGATCGGCCTGGGCCAGGGCTAAATTGGCTTCCAGTTCCCGCACCCTGGCTTGCTGCGCCTCGACTTCAAATGCTTTGGGTTGGGCCACCTGCTGAATTCGGGTCCTCGCCTCCTGCACTTGGGCCTGCCGGAATTGGGTTTCCGCTTGGAGCCGCCGTTCGGCCTCGGCCAGTTGACTGGCGCTGAGGTTGCGTTCGGCCAGCCGCTCGTTATAGCCTTCCAGAACCGCGATCACCTGCCCTGCCTGCACCAGATCGCCCTTGGCCACCCGCAACTGCCCAATCCGTTCCCCCGTGGGACCACTCACCCGAATAACCTCATTCTGCGGCTCAATGCGCCCCAAGGCTGCGACTGTAACCCGTTGGGGAAGGGGGGTAACGACGATTTCTGGTTCACTGCGTTGGGCTTGGAGCAGGGGTAAGATCCGGGTCATCCCCACACCTAAAATGGCAAGGGTCAACAAACCGCCCGCAATAATCCAGTTACGACTGGGCCGGTTGGGCTGAAATCTCTGGCCGATCGTCATAGTGACTTACTCACAGCAACACTTAAATAATTCCAAGCAACGCTTACGCACAGCAATAGGGGATAGACCGGCCCGCAGTCGGTCAAGTCCGGGGCATACTTGGGTCGGAACGGCATTTACCTGACCGGAACAGACCGCCAACTCGCCTTCTGACTAGACCGACAACTCAACCTGGGTTCCCTGGGTTCTAGTTTAAATAAATTTAAAAAATTTCAAGAGCAGGGCCTAGTCATGTTTCCTAGCATAGGCAGGCATCTTTGCCCCGGCCTCCTCTGGCTGGCTCACCCGATCGGATGACGAGGCTGAAAGGCTACTGTGAAACCAAACTGACTGTTGCGGCACCCCGATCGCAATCCCCTCGCGATCGAAGGCTAACTTCAGCCGCCGTCGATACTCCCGCGCCACTTCCCACTGCTTCAGGGGTAAGGTTTTGATCCAGAGGCGGATCGTTGCGCCAGCATAATCGAGTTGCTCCACCCCCAGCAGTTGGGGCGGCTCCAGAATCAAGGTTTGCCAGGGATAGACCGATCGCATCTCCTGGGCCACCTGCTGAATCACCTGTAACGCCTTATCCAGATCCGCCGTCAGGGCCACGGTGATCATCAAGTCAACACGGGACCATTCCTTAGTCAGGTTTTGGACGATCGTGATCGAACTATTGGGCACTGTAATTAACCGCCCATCCGTATCCCGCAGTTGGGTCATGCGCAGGCCCATGTATTCCACCAGACCCGACACCTCCCCTACCTTAATCACATCGCCAACCCCATACTGGTCCTCCATCAGGATCAGGCAACCGTTGATCACATCCCGGATCAGGTTTTGGGCGGCGAGGGAAATCCCTAAACCCACGATCCCAGCCCCAGCCAAGAGGGGCGCAACCTCGACATGGACACTGGCCAGCGCCACAATCACGCCGATCGTCGCCAGCAGGCCAACGGCAACCCCCTTCAACACACTGGCAAAGGTCGAAAACCGCAGGGCACGGCGTTGGGATTGCTCTAGGGACCAGTCGGAACTGTTTTGCAATAGGGCAAAGAAGCGATCGACCAGCAGGGCGGTTAAGCGCATCAGTAGATAGAACAGGGTCGCGATCGCCAGCAATCGCCCCGGAATATTAACCAGGCGCAACAGGAGGGGTTGCAACCAACGGGTATAGGGAAAAAGCCCCAAAATCAGAAACAGACTGCTAAACCACAGCACCACCTGCCCCGCGATCGTGAATAGGGTTTTAATCGCAATTAGATGGCGCTGCTGCCGGGTGGCGAGTTGCTGGTGGAGGAGGGCGGTAGTGACCTGGGGAGTCGTCTCATCGGGCGGGGTGGCCAGTTGGGTGGTCTGGGATTGGGTGTCGGCTAGCAAGCGATCGTGTTGTCGATGCAGTCGATGTTGCCAATAGCGCAGGAGCAAACTCAGGATCGCGGTGATCGTCCAGATCAGGGCGGCCATGATTAACCGTTGCTTGAGAAAATCCGGTTGACGTTCCCGTTGAAAACGCAGCAGCGCCATTTCCACCGTGGCCGCCCACTCCTGGGCCAGGGTTTCCATATCGGTTTCATGCAAGCGGGCATCTAGATCGGTCACCGTCAGCAGCGTGTCCTGGTAAGAGCGCCCAGCCGCAACGGTGTTCACGAGCAAAACTGGCTGCTGATTCTCCCAAGTGATTTGCACATCCAAGGTATCGGGATCAAAGCCACGGGTGGCGATCCGTTTCAGACGCGACTCGATTAGCTGCACCCGTGCTTGCACTGAAAGCGTTTCCGCCACATCACCGCCCACCGCATTGCTGACAGGAGCCGCCACCTGAAACAGGGGTTGGCCATCTAGCCCCACCGCCGCTTGACTGGTAGACGACCGATCGCAAAAAAAGCGATCGAGTTCTGGCGGCAAGCTAAGGCCCGACGGTAACAGTGAAAATGTCCGAGGGCTATCCGGTTCCGGTGGGGTATCCGGAGCCGCTTCCGAGGCTTGGGGGCTAGGCACAGGCACAACGGGAGCCATTTGGGCACTGACGGTGGGCATCCCCCCTGGGATCAGGCTGGGTATACCCACCCAGGTGAGCCACCCCCCCAACGTCGCCGCCAACAGGAACCCAACCCAACGCTGCCGTCCATGTTGCCGCCAAAGTGACGTACACCTTGAGGTACCCAGGGACATAAACAAGAACGTAAGCCGAGGGAATCGCCAACGATAACGCATCTTGCTCCTTACCAATTCGTCGTGCCGATCGCCGGGAACCGACATGAACAAATGTAACGGATTTAGGCTAGCGCAAATTCCTGAAGGGCGGGCCAGAAGTTGAGGTTCTCATGGCCAGCACGGCTGAGCTTGATCAGGGCAAACCGTTGCAGGGGGGTCAGGCTGGCCCATTGGCTGGGGGCGATCGTCACCTGGAATTCGGCAGCCTTGGTTTGCACACTTTCTGGCACGGTATCTATTTGCCGCCACGCAGGATTAGGGTCGATCGCTAACTCCCCGGCAGGGGACCCGGTGGCCTCCGTCACCCACTGCTGTAGTTGTTCTCGATAGGCCGCGATCGTATCCGGCGTATCACAAGGTGAGGCGACCAATTGCTGTCGCTGGTCAGGGGTGAGCTGGTGCCAGTGCTGAAGTTTGAGCTTCACACCACAAGTATCCAGCTTGTAGCGCACCTGCATGGGAATACACCGTAAGGATTCGACAAATTCAGCTTCAAACGTAAAAAACATTGTCATGAAAACCTAACGTTGACGGAAGGACAATCATCAAGTTGGGGCGATCGGTGTACCAGACGGTCAAACCACGGCCTGCCCGCCTTTGGCTTGAGCAGGGGCCGTTGTTGTGAACTATTTTTTAAATGAATTAAATTAAAATAAATCTGTTGTTTACATTACCTTTTACAAAAATAAATTGTATTTTAAGCTACGTTCTTTCCTAAATTTTTTTAGAATGGGCATAGAGAGAGGCGGTAGTCCTGGGAATACTCTAGGTATTCGGACAAGTATTCGGGAAGGCTAAGGGACCCATGCACCCAACAGGCCATTTGGCACCGCGCCGCGATCGCGACACTGCATCACACAGGGCAGAAAGCAGGTTACCCGTCTGGTGGTAAACAGGGCGCTGTCACTACGGAGGTTAGCCAACACAGGGGACGTAGCAAGGAGTGCTTATGAATACGGAAGAATTGAGGAAAATTGAGGCATTTCGGCAACGCTTAGAAATTCGCTTTCAGTACGAACGCCGGGTGAAACGGCTGAAGGTTGTCTTGGGTGTCCTAGTAGCCTCCACCTTGGCCATATCCCTGCCGCTATTCATCAACGCCCAGCTTAGTCACGGGACCCCAGAGTCGGCTCCCGTTGCTCCCGATCCGCAACCGGCAACCCGAACGACCGGAGCAATCACTACGCCGGAAACCGCTACGGAAACGACGATGGAGACGGCTGCAAAAACGGCTAAAGCAACTGTGAAAAGCACTACGGACTCGCCGCCAGCGGCACGGCCATGAGGTCTGGACTTGCCACAGTGGGCAACCCATCATATTCGGTGCTTGGCTGGGGGGCATTGGGCGGGGACAGAGTCACCGGACTCAGGTGAACAGCACAGGCTTTCAACTCTGGCTCTAGGGAATGGGGGCAAGCTTCCGGATGGGTCAGGGCATTCACTTCGGCTTGCTCGGCCCAGAGGGCACCCCAGTGCATAGGCATAAAGACCGTCCCACGGGCGATCGCCGCCGTGATCTGTGCGGGCAAACGAGCATGACCCCGGCGCGATCGCACCTCAATCCAGTCCCCCTCGCCAATCCCCAACTTTTCGGCATCACGGGGGTGAATTTCCAGGAAGGGCTGGGGATACATTTTGGTAATTTTGGCAATCCGTCCGGTGCGGGTTTGAGTATGCCAGTGGCCATACAGACGGCCTGTGGTCAGCACCCAGGGATACGCCGGATCGGGGGGTTCGGCCAGACCGCGACTGTGGTACGGAGCGAACAGGGCACGGCCATCGGGGGTGGCAAAGCGGTGATCTAAATAGAGGCGTTTGGCATAGGGGGGTTGGGCGGTTGCCTCTGGATTCGCCGCCGGGTTTTTCGCCGCCGGGTCGGAAGCAGGGTCGGGATCATTAGCAGGGCAAGGCCACTGGATCGGTCCCTGTTGTAAGCGTTCATGGCTGATGCCGCTCATGTCACAAACGCGATCGCGGGTCAACTGCACAAATTCGGCATAAACCGCTGCCGGGGTGGTAAACCGGAACTGATCCGCAAACCCTAAGCGGCGGCCCACCTCGGCAAAAATTTCCCAGTCAGCCTTGGCTTCCCCTGGCGGCGATCGAAAGGCTTGGGCCAGGGTCACCATCCGTTCGGAGTTGGTCATGGTGCCGGTCTTTTCTCCCCATTGGGCGGCGGGCAGCAGGAGATGGGCGTAGGCAGTGGTTTCCGTGGGGTAGTAGGCATCTTGGTAAACCGTGAAGGGCGATCGCGCCAGGGCGGCCTTAACCCGCTCCAGGTCGGGTAAACTCACGGCTGGGTTGGTGGCGGCGATCCAGAGAAATTGCACTGCCCCGGTTTCTAGACCTGTGATGATCTCCCACGCCGTGCGACCGGGATGGGCTGGAATGCGACCAGCAGGAACCTGCCAGAATTGCTCGACTTCAGCGCGATCGCGGGCATTGGTGACCGATCGATAGCCCGGCAGCAACTTCGCCAAGCCCCCGGCTTCCCGTCCCCCCATCGCATTGGGTTGCCCCGTCAGGGAAAAGGGACCCGCCCCCGGTTTGCCAATCTGCCCGGTCATCAGGTGCAGGTTAATCAGGGTTTGCACCTTAGCTGTGCCTTCGCGGGATTGGTTGACCCCCATTGACCAGAGGGACAACACCCGTTGCGAGTCGGCCCAGTAGCGGGCTGCCTGTTCAATTTCCGCCACAGTCAACCCACAGCGCGGCGCGACCTTCGCGGGCGTATAGGATTGGATCAGGGCTTCAAAGGCGGCAAAGTTATGGGTATGGGCCTTGATAAAGGGACGATCGACAACCTGCCAGGACCACAGCAGATAGGCCATGCTATTGAGCAGGTCAATATCGGTCCCTGGCGTGATGGCCAGATGCAGATCCGCCGCTTCTGCCGTTTGGGTGCGACGCGGATCGATCACGATCACTTTGACCTGGGGATTTTGCTTGCGATAGCGCAGAAAACGGTTAAAGACAATCGGGTGACACTCGGCGGCATTGGTACCAATCCAAATCGCGCAATCCGTTAACTCCAAATCCTCATAACAACAGGGGGGACCATCCGATCCCAGACTGCGTTGATAGCCCGCCACCGCCGAAGACATACAGAGCCGCGAGTTAGAGTCAAAATTATTCGTCCCCAAACACCCCCGCAGCAGCTTTTGGGCCACATAGTAATCTTCGGTTTGGAACTGACCGGACCCGTACATCGCGATCGCATCCGGTCCAGCGGTGCTGTGGACATGCTGAAACCGATCGACCAGCCGATCGAGCGCCTCGTCCCAGCTAAGGCGTTGAAACGGTTGATCCAAGCGATCGCGCCCCATTGGATAGAGCAGACGATCGCGATCGAGGCTTTCCGCAACGGTGGCCCCTTTCACACACACATAGCCCTGGCTAGAGGGATGGCTGCGATCGCCTTTTACCTTGGGTACAGGCGGTGCGTCTGATCCGGATGGGTTCAGAACCACCTCTAGACCGCAACCCACACCGCAATAGGGACAGAGGGTTTTAATCGATATAGACACGGGAGTTCAAAGTTCAAAATTCAAAATTCAAACAGGTAACCGAATCAGTTGTAGGGGCAGGTTGCCCAGAAATTTTGCGGGAAAACCAACCATTCCCATAAACCTGCCCCCCTAGAGTTGGCAAGAAAACCGATCGTTCCCATAAACCTGCCCCCAAAAAACGACCATTCCCATTGATCAGTTGTAGGGGCAGGTTGCCCAGAAATTTTGCGGGGAAAACCGACCATTCCCATAAACCTGCCCCCCTAGAGTTGGCAAGAAAACCGATCGTTCCCATAAACCTGCCCCCCTAGAATTGGCAAGAAAACCGATCGTTCCCATAAACCTGCCCCCATAAAATTGGCGGAAAAAACCGACCATTCCCATAAACCTGATCCCGTAAATCCCTGGAAGGGCGGGTTTATTAAGGCTATGGGTATCGGAGAAGATTTGGGTGTAACCCGCCCCTACGAATTAATGGTTAATCTATCCATTTAGCCATCCATAAATCATCCATATTGTCTAGTCCACATCGTCGTGGGCGAAGCGGCGATAGAGAAAATCAAGGGCATAATTGCGCAATTCGTAATAGAGCGGATCTTCCGTCACCTGCGATCGCACGCGGGGCCGATCAAACGGAATATCCAGAATTTCACCAATACGGGCAGCGGGGCCATTGGTCATCATCACCAAGCGATCGGCCAAAAAAAGCGCCTCATCAATATCGTGGGTAATCATTAACACCGTGGTGCGATGTTCCCGCCAAATATTGAGCAGTTCTTCCTGGAGTTCTTCCTTCGTAATCGCATCCAATGCCCCAAAAGGTTCATCCAAAATTAAAACCTGGGGACGAATCGCAAGGGCACGGGCGATCGCCACCCGTTGTTTCATACCCCCAGAGAGTTGATGGGGGTATTTATTGGCAGCTTCCGTGAGGCCCACCATGTCCAAATGTTCGCGAACGATCGCCTTTTTCTCAGCCTTCGATCGGTTAGGGAAAGCGGCATTGACGGCTAGATAAACATTATCAAACGCCGTTTTCCAGGGGAGCAATGCATAGTTTTGAAACACCACCATGCGATCGCGACCGGGGCGGGTAATGCGTTTGGTTTGCAGGCGCACTTCCCCCTCCGTGGGTTTAGCAAAGCCAGAAACCATATTGAGTAGGGTAGTTTTGCCACAACCAGAGTGGCCGATGAGGCAAACAAATTCCCCTTCATAAAGGGTCAGATTAATCCGATCTAAAACCGGGTAGGGACCCTGGGGAGTGGGGTAGACCTTGGACAGGTCGGTAATCGTTAAGAAGGGATCAGCCTTCAAGGGCGGTTGTACGTGCAAGCGACGGTCTTCCAACGTGGGCATAGGACTTGATTTAACCATGCGGATACTCAACTGCGTCTAGGAAATTGGGTTAGGCAACCTCAGGCGTGGGGAGGTCAAAGGTCATCGCTTGGCCAGCATTGGGGTGTTTGATTGCGAAGGATTCAATATAGGCCAGGGGACGATCGGGATTAAAGTCGGGGCCGCTGAATAAGGCGATCGCTGGCCCCTGGTTAACCGCCGCGCGATCGCCCGTTGGATGCCCCAACGCCTGCATGGCCTGGTTAAAGACATCCAGATGTATCAGACGATCAAGGACATCCCTGTAATTCCTGGGGAAGGGAGTAAGCCCCCAGCGACTCAGTTGGGTGAGTATCCACAGCATCTCCGTGCGATCGGGGTGGTTGGCTTGGCCTTGGAAAAAGCGGTTGTAGTTGGGGTACTGCTGAGGTGGGGTGCCCATGCCGCGATCGTAGGCACTGAGGAAGCCCGGTCGGGTATATTCCGGTGCTGACCCCACGTATTTGGGTTGACAAAGCCAGGTGAGAATTTCTTCGCGATGTTCTGGGCGATCGCAGTATTCGCCTGCCTGGATGAGGGCCTTGACCAGGGCGACGTGGGTATGGGGATGGCGCATGGCCCAATCTTCCCGCACACCCAGCACCTTTTCCGGATGCCCGTCCCACAGGTCTAGGTCAGTGGCAATCACATAACCGGTCCCTTCGTAGACCGCCCGCGAGTTCCACGGCTCCCCAACGCAGTAGCCATCCAGTTTGCCGGACTTGAGGTAAACCGCCATCTGGGGCGGCGGCAGGATCGACAACCGCACATCCCAATCGGGATCAATCCCCCCCTCGGCTAACCAGTAGCGCAGGAGCAGGTTATGCATGGAGGCCGGATGCACGACCCCTAGCCCATAGCCGCGATCGCGATCGCGGACGATCGCCGCCTTGAGATCCGCCAAACTACGCACGCCCGCGTCTAACAGACGCTTGTCCAGGGTAATCGCATTGCCATTGCGCGAGAGGGTCAGGGCGGTGACGATCGGGACTGGCGTCGGCGTTTCAGGACTAAGGGTCAGGGCCAGGGGCATCCCGGCTACCATTTGGGCCGCATCCAGTTCACCGTTGATCACCCCCTGGGCGATCGCTCGCCAATTGGGTTTGCGATGGAGGGTTACGTCTAGACCCTGCTGGGCGAAAAACCCTTTTTCCTGGGCGACAACGATCGGCGCACAGTCGGTCAGTGGGATAAAGCCGAGATCCAGGCTGTTTTTCTCTAAAGACATACTGGTGGCTATCTGAAGGGTCGCCTGCGATCGTACCGCTTCGGCCCCGGTGCCTGTCTGTATCACTTGCCCCCGTCGTTGGCGACGGCTGGCCCGCTTTTGTTGGTCAAGGAAGTAGACCATTTCATGGCGGAGACTGTAGTAATTGGGATGCTCGACGACCTCTAGACGCTGCCGGGGGCGAGGAATATCCACCTCCAAGATTTGGCCAATGTGGGCACTGGGTCCATTGGTGAGCATGATGACGCGATCGGACAGGAGCAATGCCTCATCCACATCATGGGTCACCATCAAGCAGGTTACCTGGGATTCCTGGCAGATCTGCATTAACTGGGCTTGCAAATTCCCACGGGTCAGAGCATCCAGGGCACCAAAGGGTTCATCTAGCAAGAGAACTTTCGGGCGCAGGGCCAGGGCACGGGCGATCGCCACCCGCTGTTTCATCCCCCCCGACAACTGGGCTGGGTACTTGTCCGCCGCTGGCCGCAAATGCACCAGATCGAGGGCCTGTTCCACTACCCCCCGCCGTTCCCCCTTGGGCAGATGACGCATGACGGCATTCACCGCGAGGGCAATGTTTTGGCGCACCGTTTTCCAGGGCAGCAGGGAGTAGTTTTGGAAGACCACCATGCGATCGGGTCCCGGTTTCCGGACTTCACGGCCTTCTAGGATCACCCCACCGACCGTAGGCTGCTCCAGACCCGCCACCATGTTCAATAAGGTAGATTTACCGCAACCGGAGTGGCCAATCAGGGAGACAAATTCACCCTGGTTGATCTTGAAGCTGACATTTGCGATCGCCACATAGCGTCCCCCATCTGCCAGGGGAAAAATCTTATCAACGTGATCAATTTCGAGAAAGGCAACCATGACTACTGCTGTCCTCCCGGTGTGCAAAGTTTGCCAATAAAGTCCACCACCTTATCCAGCAAGAGGCCAACCATCCCCACATACAGCAGGGCAATAATAATCTCGCTAATCAGGGAACTATTCCAGGCATCCCAGATAAAAAAGCCAATCCCCACGCCACCAATGAGCATCTCCGCTGCAACGATCGCTAGCCAAGACAAACCAATGCCAATGCGTAATCCCGTGAACACATAGGGAACTGTTGCGGGCAACAAAATATTACTGAGGTATTCCGTTCGCGAAAGTTGCAAGACCCGTGAGACATTTTTATAGTCTTGGGGGACCTGCTGCACCCCTACCGCAGTATTGATAATGATCGGCCAAATTGCCGTAATGAAAATCACAAAAATCGCCGCTGGCTCGTTATCCTTCAAGGCGGCCAGGGAAATCGGCAGCCAAGCGAGGGGGGGCACGGTCCGCAATACCTGAAAAATCGGGTCAACTGCCCCATAGAGCAGCTTACTGCTCCCAATCAATACCCCAACGCCAATGCCAACGACAGCGGAAAGGGTAAAGCCGATCGCCACCCGTCGCAAACTCGCCAGAATTTGCCAGAATAGGCCCTTATCGGTACCGCCATTATCAAAAAATGGATCAATAATCAGATCCCAAGTTTCTTCAATCACCTTAGTGGGAGGCGGTAGGGGCGGATTATCCCCCGAACAGATAATTTGCCAGATCAGCAAAAAGAGAAAAATAGCCCCCGCAGCGGTCAGCCATTGTTTACTACGTTTTTGCAGATTGACCAGAATCCGGGTCAGCCACCGGGGAAGAGAAGATTGCGATCGAGAAGTGCTAATAGCCATATCAAGAAGTTAGGAGTTAGGAGTTAGGAGTGAGAAAACAGTGGAACCAGGAATTTTTAATTGGGTGTCATGAGAATTTGTAGGGGTGGGTTGTGCCCAAAACGGGATCAATTTGTAGGGGCGGGTTGTACCCAAAGCCGGGTCAATTTGTAGGGGCGGGTTGTGCCCAAAGCCGGGTCGGAGTTAGAGAATCTTCCTAAACCCGCCCAATCTCTCTAAACCCGCCCAATCTCCGAGGTTGCTGAGTTTCTTGGGTCGCCTTGTGTTTGACCCAACCTATCCGCGATCGGGCCGAAACGTTCGTAGTGCTGGCTTTAGCCAGAAACGACTGAAGTCGTTACTACCAACAGTGCGATCGGGCCGAAACGTTCGTAGTGCTGGCTTTAGCCAGAAACGACTAAAGTCGTTACTACCAACGGTGCGAAACTTGATGTTTTCTGGACTAGACCTTTTTGATCTTGAGGCTGTCCAGATACGCTTGGGGATTTTCCGGGTCAAACTTCACCCCATCAAAGAAGGTTTCCACCCCCCGCGACTGACTGCTCGGAATCTCCGATGCGGGTACATTCAAGGCTTGCGCTGCTTCGCGCCAGAGGTCCTCCCGGTTGACGGCATCGATCAACGCCTTGGTATCTGTATCCGGTGGCAGATAGCCCCAGCGAATATCCTCCGTGAGGAACCAAAGATCGTGACTCTTGAAAGGATAGGAGGCAAAATCGGACCAATATTTTTGCATCAATGACGGATCATTCAAGGTCCGACCATTACCAAAATCAAATTCACCCTTCGATCGCGCTAGGATGTCTTCAACCGGCACCTTAAACCATTCCCGTTTGGCTAGAATCTGGCACATCTCATCCTTGTTTTCCATCTTGTCGCACCATTGCTGGGCTTCCAAGACAGCCATCAACAGCGCCTTAGTGGCCTTGGGATTTTGATCAACCCAATCAGCCCGCATGGCAAAGGCTTTCTCCGGGTGATCTTTCCACATTTCACCCGTGGTCAGCGCACCATACCCCACCCCTTGATTCACGGTTTGCAGCGGCCACGGTTCACCCACACAAAAAGCTTCCATACTCCCAACTTTAATGTTGGCTACCATTTGGGGCGGTGGTACGACGATCGTTGAAACGTCCTTATCGGGATCAATACCGCCTGCAGCCAACCAGTAGCGAATCCATAGATCATGGGTACCCCCAGGGAAGGTCATTGCCACCTTCACCTCTTTCCCAGATGCCTTGGTTTTACCCAGTGCCTCTTTCAGGGGAGAACTGTCTACGCTCACATTGAGATCTTTATAGGTATTCGCGAGCAAGATTCCCTGACCGTTAGTATTTAACCGCGCCAGGATGTACATGGGAGTCTTCTTCCCATCCGTAACCGTGCCCGTGGAAATTAGATAGGGCATTGGCGTGAGAATGTGGGCACCGTCAATCCCACCGCCCTGGGACCCCAAAACCAAGTTGTCGCGGGTCGCGCCCCAGGAAGCCTGTTTCGCGACTTCCACATCGGGCATCCCGTACTTGGCAAAAATGCCCTTTTCTTTGGCAATAATCAGGGGAGCGGCATCCGTGAGGGCAATAAAACCGAGTTTGGCTCCTGTTACTTCCGGGGTATCAGTGGCCGCAACATTGGCAGCAGGGGAGGCATTCGGCGAGGGAGAGGCCGTATCGGCTGTAGAGGTGCTGCTAGGGGTGTTGGCACCACAACTGTGCATCAGCAAGGTGCCTAGAGTGGTTGCGCCAGCCGTAACCAAAAACTTGCGACGAGAATACTGTGACATAGTGGATGTTCGCGATAAATGAAATGACAATGATGGATGGCAGACAGCGCGAATATGTGAATGAAGGTGAGTAGCGACTAGCGGGGGGTTGCGCCAAAGTGTTCGATCAACAGCGATCGCAGCACGGGTTGCAAGTCCTCGCAGGCAATCCCCTTCTGGACCAGTTCACCCAAGTGGGCATCTTTCCCCACCTTGCCCCCCATGTAGATATCCACCCCTTCCAGGGTTTGGCCGTTTTTGCGCACCTTGGTGCCCATCAGGCCAATGTCGGCCACTTGGGGCTGGCCACAGGAATTGGGGCAACCGGTCCAGTGGATGCGCACGGATTGGGGGATGTTTAACTCCGCTTCGAGGGCCTGGATCAGGCCCAGAGCGCGATTCTTGGTCTCAATCAGAGCAAAGTTGCAAAACTGCGCCCCCGTGCAGGACACTAAACTGCGGGTGAGGGGGGGCGGTTCGATGGAAAACCGTTGCAGCAAGGGTTCCTGGAGGAAAACCGGTAAGCTGGCTTCGGAAATATTGGGAATGATCACGTTCTGTTCCACCGTCAGCCGCACTTCACCACTACCGTAAACTTCGGCGAGGCGGGCCAGTTCAAAAAATGCCTCGGCATCCAGACGGCCCACGGGGACATGCAGACCCACATAGAACAAACCCGCTTGCTTTTGCGGATAAACCCCCAGGTGGTCGCGCTTGTCCCAGTCGATTTCATCCTTGGGAGCGGCGCTGAGCAGGGGACGCTTGAGCCATGCCTCTACCTCTGCCCGGAAGCGATCGATGCCCCACTCATCGATCAGCCACATCAACCGCGCCTTTTGACGATTGGCCCGCAGGCCGTGATCGCGATAGACACTCAGGATGGCGCGACAGACTTCCACCACCTCTTGATCGGGATAGACCCAGGCATTGAGGGGAATGGCTGCTTCACAGCGCTTAGCGGAGAAGAACCCGCCCACCAGGATATTGAACCCCAGAACCCCTTCCCGATAGGCGGGGACAAAGGCCACATCGTTAATTTCGGCATGAACAGAATTATCCCGCCCGCCCTCGATCGCAATATTGAACTTGCGCGGCAGATTCGTAAATTCCGGATTGCCCTGACCGTGATTCGTGATCATGTCCTGAACTTGCTGGATGAGCGATCGCGTATCGATCAACTCATCGGCATCGAGTCCCGCCACGGGCGATCCCGTAATGTTGCGCACATTATCCATGCCCGATTGCACACTGGTCAGGCCGACGCGATCAAAGCGTTGAAAAATATCAGGAATATCTTCGATCCGAATCCCCCGCAATTGAATATTTTGGCGGGTGGTGATGTCAGCACTACCCTCATCGCCATAGCGTTGAATAATGTCGCCAAAAGCCCGTAATTGTGGACTCGTTAAGATGCCACTGGGTGTGCGCATCCTTAACATAAATTGGCCGGGGGTAACCGGGCGAAAGAAAATGCCCAGCCATTTCAAACGTTGTTCCCGATCGGTAGGGTCGATCGCTTCCCAACCAATTTGGGCAAAGTGGCCCAATTCAGCCTTAACCGCAAGGCCATCCTTTTCCGCTTTAAAGCGTTCAAATTTATTTTGGGTGACGGGTTGTGTCACCTGGGGAATAGTAGTTTGGGTCACGAAAGTTTCCCCCTTAAAGAGGCCATTAGCAATTGACAGCGGTGCTGCCCTCACCCCTCAAGGTGATGTCGTTACCCTAGGCGGGATCAAAAGGGCTTTAGGTAGCCTTGGTTACAAAAAGATACAATTTATGATTGAACTGCATTGAATTTATGCAAAGGTTGCATACGGAGCGTTGGTTATTCCCACATTGCCTTGATAAGTTGGGGGAACTCCATCCCACGCTGCCATGACTCAGCTTGCCGATTTGCGCGAATTCCCCCAGGGATTCTTCTCCGGAGACACGACCCCAACGCTACGGGGATTGCCCCCCACGGCGAATGATTGCCATCGTCTCTATCAACAACTGTGTTACCTTGCTACATCAATGCGAAGCAGTTCACCACCCCCGGAGCGAGAGGCTGTCGCGGCGATCGCGCAACCTACACCAGCGGCGGTGGTTGATCTGGCGCTGAAACTACTAGAGCACGGTGATTTCCAAACCCGTTGGCAGGTGGCCAAATTAATCCCGGAACTGGGCACGGCGGCGATCGATCCCTTAGTGCAGCGACTAGCCAGTCTGGATCTTGATGATGAGGATGAGGCTGATTGGGATGTGCCCTGGTTTATTGCTCGTATTTTAGGCGATATGCAACATCCCTCGGCGGTGGTGGCGTTGGTGACCCTGCTGCAAACCACTCCCCATCCGGATGTGGCCAGTATGGCAGCCCTGGCCTTGGCGAATATGGGCGCGATCGTCTTGCCTCGGATCGCGGCGTTACTGCGATTACCCGCCACCCGTCGCTATGCCGTCCAAACCCTGGCCCATCTGCAAACCCCCGCCGCCATCGATCTCCTAGTCCAGGTAACGGCTGATCCCGATCCCCAGATTCGGGCGATGGCGATCGATGCCTTGGGACGACTGCCGGTTCCCAACCTAGCTGCTGTCCTCCTCCCGGCCCTCCGTGATCCCGACGGGCGGGTACAACGGGTGGCCATCATTGCTGCCGGGTTACAGGCAGCCCAATTGCCGGAAGTGCCCTTGGTCGAGGCGCTGCACACCTGCCTGCTGACGGGTGAACCGGATGTGGCCCCACAAGCGGCGATCGCCCTGGGACGCATGGCGACTCCTGCTGCTGTTACCGTCCTGGCGGCGGGTCTCTTGGCCCCTGTGCCTCTGGTCCTCAGCCTCGTCATTGTCCGGGAGCTAGCCCGAATTGGCAGCGAGTCAGCCCTGGCGGTTCTGGAAACCTATTTATTCGATGAGTCTATTTCTGCCACGATTCCTACCCTGGATCGGATGGCTGTCAGTCAGGAAATTGCCCGCTTGCTGGGGCAGGTGGAACCTGCAACGGCCCGCCCCCAAGCAGCTACCCTCTTGCTACGTCTGCTAGCGACACCGGATCATCCTACCCGGCAGCCCCCCTATGATCAGGAAATTTTGCCCGTGATTGCCCTGAGTCTGGCCCACTTGGGGCACACGCCCGCAATCCCGCCCCTGGGTCAGCAGTTAGCCCAGGCTAACGATCGCTGCCGTTTGCATCTCCTCACTGCCCTGAAGCAGTTGGAGCGGGCTAAGCTTTATTCCGCCTCTGGCAGCTAGCGACTGATAAGCTGTTTGGCTTTGGGTTCGGTTTGCCGATCGCACGCGATCGCTACCAGGTTAACCAGGATAACTAGCACAAGACAAGCAATAAGAAATCTATAAATTTGCCATTTCTACAGCCGTTTGCTCTCTAATAAAATACTGTCAAGCTTTGTGAACAAGGGGCTTAAGCCCCTTGCCTGTACCTCACCAAGTATGGAAATGCTGTAAGCTGTCTGATTCGCCCACTCACCCTATCTTGATATCAACGCTTGAGCTTCTGCCCTAATAAGGGCATTCTCTAGCTTAAATTTAATCTCTGGCTTAAATTTAAACAGTTGATTGACTGACAAAACTCGAACCGCCCTCACCCCAACCCCTCTCCCAGAGCGGGCGAGGGGCTTTTGAAGCAGTTTTTGGGGTTGAAGTCCCTTCGCCCCTTGTGGGCGAAGAGATTTAGGGATGCGGGGAAAAGATTTGTCAGTCAAGTAGATTTAAACCGTTGCCCTCAGTTCTGACTTTCTCCCCTAACCGCCCGTGGAAGCAACACCAACCGAATCTGCCCGTCCACCCCTGAAGCCGATCGTGCCCCTTGCCCTCGGCGCGATCGCCCTAGGAGCCGGTCTAACAATCTGGCGGGTGTGGCCGCGCCCGGTGGCGACAACCCTACAGCTAAGCGGACGGCTAGAGGGCTATCCCACCCAAGTGGCGGCACGGGTAGCGGGTCGCGTCAAGGCGGTAGCAGTCCGTGAGGGGGATGCGGTTACGGCTGGGGCCGTGATTGTCCAACTAGATGATGATGAACTGGAAGCCCAAATCCGAGGGGCTGCGGCCCGGTTGCAGGCCGCCCAAACCCAGGTGGTGCAAGCTCAACGTCAGATCCAGGGGGTCCAGGCTCAGATCGCCGAAGCCGAGCTAGGACGGGAGCAGAGCAAAGGGGATACGGCGGGCCGAGTGGCCCAGGCGGAGGCGAATGTGGCGGCAGCGATGGCCCAACTGAGTCAGACCGAAGCACAACAGGTCCAAGCCCAGGCCGAGTTAGATTTAGCCCGACTGGATCGCGATCGCAGTCAACAACTGGTCAGCCAGGGCGCTATCCCCCAGCAACAGTTTGACCAGGCCCAAACCCGGGTTAGCACGGCTGAAGCCACGGTGGCCAGTCGCCAGGCGGTGGTGGCTGCCGCCCAGCGTCAGGTCGCTGCTGCCCAAGCGGTCTTAACCCAAGCCGAAACTAGCCGTCTTAACCCAGAAATTCGCACCGCCCAAATTACGGCCCTCACCCAACAGCTAGCCGTGGCCCAGGCCCAGGTTCAGGCAGCCCAGGCAGAGGTTGCCAATGCCCAAGCTGCCCAACAACAACTCTTGGCCCAACGGCAGTATCTCAACATTGTCAGTCCCCTGACGGGGGTGGTGGAAACCCGCAGTGTGGAGCCAGGGGAGGTGGTGACAACGGGGACGACTGTCATGACCGTGATTGATTTAGATCGAATTTATTTACGCGGGTTTATCCCAGAGGGCGAGATTGGCAAGGTTCGGGTGGGGCAATCCGCCCAGGTTTTTCTCGACTCGGCTCCCCAGGAACCCCTAGCGGCCACGGTCACGGCGATCGATACCCAAGCGTCGTTCACTCCGGAAAATATCTACTTCCAGGACGATCGGGTCAAGCAGGTCTTTGGCGTCAAGCTGAGTTTGGCCTCGCCCCAGGGCTACGCAAAACCAGGGATGCCAGCAGATGCGCTCATTCAACTGGATCAGCACCGGATTAACTAAACAAAACCCATCCCCTGGATCTTGAGATCCCCTCCGGGTCCTCCGTGCCTCTGGAGTAAATTAGGAACCCCGGAGACACAGAGATTACAGAGAGGAGGCCATCAACTTAATTTCAGTGCCCAGTAACATCAGAAATCCCCGACCAAAATGCTGAATTTCGAGGAAGCTAGCCTGCTGGGGCACGGACTTATACACCCGAAATGCTTTCATGATCCCCAGCGTCGCAGCACTTTCCAGTGGTCCTACAAAACGGGTATCCCGATCGAGAAAGTAGGGTTGACTGACCCAATGCTCCATCTGGGTTTGATTCAAAAAATAGCAGCCAGAGTGGGGATTGCGGGCACGGTGAAAGGTCAATGGCTTACCAAGGAAAAACGCCTGGACGTGAGGGATTTCATCAACATTTTGAAAAGCAGCGGTTGCCGTTGGCGATAGGTTGCCATCAAGATACACTTTGCTCACCAAGGTTTGGATCGCTGCTTCATAGCGATTCGGCTGGAGCAGGCTGAGGGGGCCAGCCTGTTGCGTAAACCAATCTAGTTTGATAAAAAACCAGGGATCATGGAGGATCAAGTCATCTTCCAAAAAGCAGTAATAATCATACTGACCGAGGCAATCGCGTAGGACTGCCTGACACTCAAATCCTAAAAGGCGGGGGTTAACCTGGGTGGGGTGATGGCGATAGAAATGGTCGGGCAGGGACAGGACATCAAGAAGATGATGGCCTTGGGTGGTGCAAATAACCACGTCAATATCATTGGCATGAATATGGTTGACGGCATGGGTTGCCCGCTGGCTCACGTCAATCATCGCCTGGGATTTACTAAATAGCTGATGTAAGGCCGCAAGGCTTAGGGTTAAGGCTTGCAAGCGAGGTCTGACATGTTGCCTTTGGGAGCCGTGGCGGCCACTGTCGTCCGCATTGAAGTAATGGGGGATGGTGAACAGAATTCGCATTCGGGTTGCAACCGGATTACGACCATTTAAAAGACTATCCGCTCTTGCCAGATGTCAAAACTCCTGGGGAATTTTCACAGGGCAAGAGCGGTGTAGCGGGTCTTCAGGTTATCGGCTGCCGGGAGGAACTAGAAGTTCCGCCTTCCCAGGAAGTCTAGGACTTCCAAGAACAGACAACGAACTTAGAGAACAGCCCCGGCGCACAGCCGGACTAGATTAACCTGATGACCCATGAATTTACTACTATCTTGCATGGGCATCACCTCCTTTTCGCCTCAGCGGCTTGGTATCTCAAGCGTGGATTGCTCCGAGTGTAGCACACCCAATCGCTTAACGCAGCGATCAACGTAAGGCCCCGGCCCGACAATCCCGTAACCACAGACGGACTGCTTCGGCCACAACCCCCTGGCTGCTGTCCTGGGGTGGGGTGGGTG
>NZ_JBRCAD010000010.1:0-117524 GCF_053493415.1 Trichothermofontia sp.
CGCAAACGCCAACCCCAACGGTGCCCCCACGATCGCCCCATAATCCGGTTGCCCTACCGCTGCAAACACCCCCGACTTAAACTGCACCGCCGTCGCCGTCGTCGCCACCAACGAAGCCGGAATATCCAACCGCGCCGTTGGCCCGAACAAAATCCCCGCCGGATTCATCAAATAAAGATTAGAATTGCCCCCCGTCACCCGCAGCAAACCATTGATCACCGACGGGTCCCCCCCCGTCACCCGCGCCAAAATATTCTGAATCCCCGGCTGCGACAGAAAATTTGCAATCTGATGCGCATCCAACCCAAACTTCAAAAAACTATGGAACAAATTCAAGCGATCGGGCGATAACTGCCCCCCCTGGATATCGAAACGCTCCCCATTGGGCAAAACCATCGTCCCCGTCCCATCCGCCGCTGGCACGATCGGCTGCGCCACCCCCCTAGACGCCAGCCCCCACAGCAGCAACACCAACACAGACAGCGATCCAACCCTGCGGCTACGGCTATTCATAAATCCAACTACACTTCTCACACGTGCGCCACGATAGCACGCGCTCGTCACAATGTCGCTACATCACACCCGCGATCGCACCGTCCCCATCCAGGGCACAATAAATAGGCGAGTTGCATTGAACACGTGAAAATACAGGAGTTGGGCGTGAACTTCCAGTCGGTGATTGCCACCTTACACCAATTTTGGGCCGAACAGGGCTGCCTGATTGTGCAACCCTACGATACTGAAAAGGGCGCAGGCACCATGAGTCCCCATACTTTCCTGCGGGCGATCGGGCCGGAACCGTGGTCCGTGGCCTATGTGGAACCCTGCCGCCGTCCCACCGATGGCCGTTATGGCGAAAACCCCAACCGTTATCAGCACTATTACCAATACCAAGTCCTGATCAAACCCTCACCACCGCAGATTCAGGATATCTACCTCAACTCCCTGCGGGTTTTGGGTATCCAGCCGGAAGAACACGACGTGCGCTTTGTCGAAGATAACTGGGAGTCGCCCACCCTGGGTGCCTGGGGCGTCGGCTGGGAAGTCTGGCTTGATGGCATGGAGGTTACCCAATTTACCTACTTCCAGCAGTGTGGCGGGATTGATTGCCGGCCTGTGGCGATCGAAATTACCTATGGTCTGGAACGGTTAGCGATGTATTTGCAATCCGTGGATGCTTTCACCAAAATCCAATGGAACGATCGCATTACCTACGGTGATGTCCATTTACAAGGTGAAATCGAGCAATGCACCTATAACTTTGAAGCCGCCGATCCGGAGCTACTGTTCACCCTATTTGGCCTGTATGAACAGGAAGCCACCCAACTGATTCAGCGGCATTTGGTCCTACCCAGCTTGGACTATATTCTCAAATGTTCCCATAGCTTCAACCTGCTCGATGCGCGGGGCGTTATCTCGGTTACCGAGCGCACCCGCTATATTGGCCGTATCCGCCACCTAGCCCGCCAGGCAGCCCAACTCTACCTGGAGCAACGGGAATCCCTCGGTTTTCCCCTCTGTGCAACGGCTCCGACTGCCCCCACCCTGGCGAAGCGGTAACAGGCCGTCTAAGCAGCATGCTGGGGTTCGCGGTTGAGGGTAGGCTGGAGCAAGGCCTGAAATTCGGTCGTGGCCCGCACAGCGGCAAAGTCGGGATCGGCCTTGACCAGGCTTTGGTAGAAGGGATTGAGTTGGATCGCCCGTTGGAGGTTGGCGATCGCGGCGGGCATATCCCCCTGCACGGCATAGCAGTAGGCCCGGTTGTAGTAGCCATTGGCATAGTCCGGACGCAGGTCCAGGGCACGATCGAGACTGGCGATCGCCTCCTGGTGGGACCCGATCTTAGCCAAGGTATAACCGCGATTATCCCAGGCGTAGTAGTAATTGGCATTCAGTTGGATGGCATGATCATAGGCCGCGATCGCCTCCTCGTAGCGGTTCAGCCGCTCCAACACATTGCCGCGATTATTCCAAGCTTCCGGATAGTCCGGCTGACGCTCGATCGCCCAATCATAGGCCACCAGCGCTTCCTCATAGCGGCGCAGTTCAAACAGGGCATGGCCTTGCCGATACCAGGGATCGGGATCAGCCGGGTTGAGTTGGCACGCCTGTTCGTAGCAGGTGAGGGCAGCTTTGTACTGGTGAAGTTGCATCAGCACATGACCCCGGTTTAACCAGGCAGGCGCATGGCTGGGCTGGTGTTGCACCACTTCGGTATAGGCAGCCAGGGCCGCTTCGTACTGCTCCAATTGCACCAGCAAGTTGGCTAGGGTGAACCGGAGATCCGCATCCTGGGGCTTGAGGGCCACCGCCCGTTCCAGGCAACCGAGGGCGTCGGGATAGCGCCGCAGTTTGGCCAGCATACTGCCCCGATTCTGCCACGCATCCCCATAGTTCGGATTGATTTCCGTCGCCCGCTCGTAGGCCGTAATCGCCGCTTGATACCGTTGCAATTGCACCAGCGCATTCCCCCGATTATGCCAAGCTTCAGCATAATTGGGCCGATATTTGATCGCCTGATCGTAGCAACGCAGGGCCGCTTCATACTGCTGCTGACTCAACAGAACGCTGCCCCAGTTGAACCAGGCTTCCGCATAGTCTGGGGCCAGCGCGGTTGCCTGCTGGTAGGCCGCGATCGCCGCATCCCAGCGCTTGAGCTTCGCCAAACTGGTGCCGCGATTGTGCCACGCTTCGGCCTCGTTGGGTTGCAGTTGGGTGATCTGGTCATAGCAGGCCAAGGCTTCGGCATAGCGACCGGCTTGGAAATGGCTGTTCCCCTGGCTCATCAGGTAGAGGCATCGGGCCTGAACGCCTTCGCCAAAGGTATCTTCTGTGGCTTCCAGGCTATCTGCCGTGGCCGCTGCGACAAAACTGGCCGCCCCAGGGGAAGCCGCGATCGCCTCGAGGGTTTCCTGGGTATGGACTTGAATTTCAGGGGAACGGGCAGGGGACAGGATGGGGTCTGCCGTGAGGGTGGGGAGGACCTTGGCTAAATCCTGGCGAATTTGGTGGTTTTCCCGGCGAATCTCCTCGACCAGCTTTTGCAACTGGCCCTCGGCCCGCGTGCGCAATTGCTCAACCTTAAATTCTGCCATTTGGGTCTGCTTGCTGAGATTATCCAGCACCCCCTGGCCATCGGCGATCGCCAACTTCAGGGTCGAAACCGCGTCTTGGCTCAGGCTGGCGATTTCCTGCTGGGCCGTCGTTGTCTTTTCCCCCAACTTGCGCAGGAGCCGCCATGCACCCCAAGCTGCCGCCGAAGGGGCCAAGGCCAACAAGACTAGCAAAGCCGTTTGTACGGGCAAGGTATGACTAAAGGCGCGATCGACCTCCGCCTGGATGCGATCGCGGAGAAAGGCACTGGCGGCGATGCGATCGTCCACCAGATCGGAGAGTTGGCGTTCATCTAACCCCCGGCTCATGGGAGGTTGCATCGGTACGGGCAGGAGGACTGGACTGCGGTCATTGCGATCGGGGTTAGCTAGCGCGTCTCCCGGTAGCTCACGATTTGGCCCGCTGTTTGGCGCAAGGGTACTAGAACTGCCCTCACTGGGATTAACCGGATCGGGATTGGCGGCCACGGGGGAAGCCGTGACCAACAGAACCGCGATCGGTACCCAGAGCCAGCTTAAGTCAAGGGCCGTTTGCCCGGGTCTGGCGATGTGTGCCTCAGTTGGGGTGCTACGGCTGCCCGTTGGCCATCGCCCGAAACCCTGTCCGAGCAACCGATGCGTGGAACGCTTCATAGGTGTTGATGTGAGAAGGATGTGAGAGAGAAGATGGCATTCCGCTTAGGCAAGAGACCCTTGCTGCCGAATGCTTGAGGAGGGTATAACAGCGACCTCCCGGTTCGTCAAGGGTAGTCTGCCAAGGGAGTTGGCACCTGGGGGCCGAGCGGGGCGTGCTGATGGCGATCGCACCATCGGGCGGTCACGCGATCACCCTTGACGACACCATCGGCCCGCATGACTAGCTTCTAGCGCCTGAATCGCCCATGATTAATAACACCTGTTGAGGAGATGCCATGCCAATGAACCCCGATGGTCTGTTTATCCCGGTTATCCTGGCGGGGGGTAAGGGCGAACGCTTTTGGCCCTTGAGCCGCAGTCACCATCCCAAACAATTTCTCAGCCTAGATGGGAGTGGCCGCAGTTTGTTGCAGAACACGGCGGAGCGGCTGCTAACGGTTAGCCAGGATTGGGAGACCCTTTGGGTGGTCACGGCAGCCCCGATCGCGGCAGGCGTGCGATCGCAATTACCCGAACTACGCACCCCCCAGGTGCTAGCAGAACCCGAAGGTCGCGATACGGCCCCAGCCGTCGCCTGGACCACTTTGGAAATCGTGCGTCAGGTCGGCGAAACGGCGATCGTCGGGTGTTTTCCAGCAGACCATTGGATCGGGGATGTGGCGGCCTTTCAACGCACCCTAGCTGCGGCGATCACGCTGGCGCAGCAGGAAGCGGCGATCGTCACCCTGGGGATTCCCGCCGTTTACCCGGCAACTGGCTACGGCTATATTGAACAGGGGGAATTTCTGGGCACCTATCAATCCCTACCGGCCTATCGGGTGCAGCGCTTCACGGAAAAACCGGATCAGGCGACCGCAACGACCTTCCTGGCCAGTCGGCAACGCCAACCCGATGGTACCGAAACCTGCCCCTACACCTGGAATAGCGGGATGTTTATCTTCCAGGCGGGCGTTATGTTGGCCGAATTCCGTCGCCATGCGCCCGACCTGTTGGCGGCACTGGAACAGGCTGGCCTGGATGCCTACCCAAATTTACCGAAGATCAGCCTCGACTATGCGGTGATGGAAAAAACCGATCGCGCCTGCATCATCCCTGCCCAGTTTGACTGGGATGATCTGGGGGATTGGAATGCGATCGCCCGGCTACCGGCCAATCCCCGCGATCGGGCAGAGAATCTTACCCTCGCGAATCATCTTAGTCTCGATGCCCATCGCAATATTGTGTTTGCCCAGGATGCCCAAGAAGTCATCGCAACTTTGGGTGTGGATGATTTGGTCGTTGTACGGGTCGATAAGGTTACCCTAGTTGTCCATCGAGAGCGCACCCAGGACATTAAAGCCTTGCTCAAACAACTCCACGATCGGCCAGAATTCAAGGAGCTACTGTAGGGCATAGCAATGGCTCGGTGAACTAGGTTCTCAATCGTCTGGCTTAGGAATTGCCCCGCCTTTCCGTGCGGTGACGATATTGACTACAATCCCACCAATTCACGACTTTCTAAACCAGTCAATTGCTGGACAATGCGCAAGCGAGTTTCCAACTTAGCCACACTAAAACGGTTACGCAGTTGTTCCAAATACGCTAGGGCATTTGCTTTCTCAGTAGTCAACTGCAAAAAGCGTTCCTGGGTCGGTTCATAGGCCGGATTGGCTTGCAAGACTTCATGGCGGCGGGCCTTGCGCTGGAAGTCGTTTTTCAGGTCACTGTCAAAGGCAACCACCACATCGGCCTGGGCCTCCAGGTTGGCCAACTGTTGCTTCACTTCGGCAATTTGGTAGTCCAGTTCATTAGCGGCTTGGGCTGCCTGGGCGATCGCATCGGGGTATTGCTCAAGACGTAGTTTCATAAAAACCTCTGGCGGTTCAATGGGAGAAATACAGCCCTTCCATACTGGGTGAGGTACAGACCAGGGACTTAAGCCCCTGGTTCACAAGACTTGACAGGACTTCATTCCGTACTTCATTAGAGAGGGAAGGGCTGTAGCAGGAATGCTAATAATCCGTGGGGTGGGGCATACCCCAAACTGAACCCTACACCGCAGCTAACTGGTGATTGGGGGGCGGGCTGGGTACTTCCACCGGATGTGGGGCTTCAACGATGCGTTTTGGCGTCTCCCCATCCCGGAATCGGGCAGCGGTTAGCCGTTCGGCTGGACGCTCCACCGGGACGACGGGCCGTTCCTCCGGATGCGGGCGGCGGGCGGTTGGGCGCAAATCCTCGGCCAGAACAGGCGTTCGCTCTAACACGTCTACCTCTAATTTAATGGCTACGAGATAATTGCCACTGGCTTCGCCCACGGCGTCACGCACCAATTGGGCTAGATCGGGATGTGCTGCCGTCATGGGATCACGCAGGGTACAACGATCCCATTCATACTTAGCCGTGGGGTCGAGGGTGAGGATGTAATGTTTTTGCATGGGTCGCACCGGAATGAAGGACTAGAGAGGGGGTAGGCCAAAATAAGAGCGGGGGAGGCATTGGGCCAGGTGGGATTTTAGATTTTGGGATTTTAGATTTTAGATTTGCTGGCTCTTGTGGGGTAGGCATCCTGCCTGCCACACATACAGGCGCGACGGCTAGCTCGCGATCAATTGGGGGGGGCCGGATCGGGATGGACCTGCCCCAATGGGGACCTTGGCCCGATCGCCCATTCCCTGGTTAGCGTTAACCGCAGCCGATCGCGTTTGGCGCTCCCAACGGGCGAGTATGCGGGCTAGATGGCCGGGGTTGAAGACTTGCACTTCATAGGGATAGGGCAATTGCCGCCCCAAACCCATTTGAAAACGACAGTCGAGTAAAGCTAGACGTTGAGCAAATTGCTGCGCCAAGGACAGGCGATCGAAGCCCACATAACAAGTCTCCGTGGCCCCCTCCCCTGCCGCTGGTGATCGGAAGGGCGTACGAACCACTAACACCCGTGGGGAAAGATATTGCCCCACCCGACCCTGCTGAAGTGAAAAGAAACGACCAATCTGCATCATGGGTACCTGCATCCAAAATGGGTAAGCCGATCACGGGACTCATCACACCGAATTGGTTGCCTCAATTCCTGAATTTAGTACAAGTATACTGTATTTATTCACGAACTGGCAAGCACTAGTAGGGTGTCATGTCTAAGAGGATGGGGTGTTTGGCGTCGAGCCTGCGAGCCCCAACACATTGACTAGCCTGGTTGGGTCGCACTGGGCTTGACCCAACCTACCCCATTAACCTTGGCAGACGACTAGCTCCCATGATCGCCAGGGTCTGCAACTCAGCTATCGGCACAACCTGCCCCCGTCTGTCCCCAATCAGTCAGGGTGAATATGTCACAATGCTTGTGGGATAGGCATCTTGCCTGTCACACCCTTTTCCTACTCCCCCTAACGAGGATGATCGCATGACCGCTGTGAGTTTACTTCGTGCCGATTCCTATGACCTCCCGGCCCTGCGGGCTGCCATTGAAGCCTTGCTGGCTCCGTTGGGAGGGATGGGGGCCTTTGTGCAACCGGGCGATCGCGTGTTGCTTAAGCCCAACCTGCTCACTGGCTCCCGGCCCACGGCTGAATGTGTCACGCGGCCCGAAGTGGTGGCCTGTGTGGCGGCATTGGTGCGCGAGGCCGGGGGCGATCCCTTCCTGGGGGATGCTCCCGCCTTTGGATCAGCGCGGGGGGTTGCGATCGCCAATGGCTATCAACCCTGGTTAGAATCGCTCAATTTGCCCGTGGTGGAGTTCCGGGGACATCGCTACGAAACCGTTAGCGAGACGTTTAATCACTTGCGCCTGTCCAAGGAAGCCATGACTGCCGATCGCGTCATCAACCTGCCCAAGGTGAAATCCCACTGTCAACTCACCTTTACCCTGGGGGTGAAGAACCTGTTTGGCTGTGTTCCCGGCAAGATGAAGGCCTGGTGGCATTTGGAAGCCGGGAAGGATGCCGCCCGGTTTGGGGAAATGTTGGTGGAAACGGCGCGGGCGATCGGGCCAGATTTAACGATCGCTGATGGCATTATCGCCCACGAGGGGAACGGCCCCAGTGGCGGTGAGCCTCGATTCCTCGGCATTCTGGGCGCATCGGCCAATGTGTTTGCCCTCGATCGTGCCTGGGTTGAGATTCTCCAGGTAAACCCAGCCCAAGTCCCCACGGTGGCAGCCGCCCAACGGTTAGGGTTGTGTCCGGATTTAACGACGGTGGACTTCCCCCACCTGCATCCGTCGGCATTGGTGGTCACGGATTGGCGACTGCCCGATCGCCTAGTGCCCATTGACTTTGGGATGCCCCGTATCCTGCGATCGTCCCTGAAGCACCTATATATCCGATTTATCCAGGAACCCTTGCATCTCTATGCAAGCCGTTGAGACAACCCTGCCCAACCCCGGCGTCGCGTTGCGATCGTCTCCCAACCGTCTACCCAATTTTTCCGCAAGGTCAGGCAGCCCAAACCCCCACCGTCGCGCGATCTCCCATAGCACGGGTAGAACAAGAGCTACCGCCAGTCCCCGATAGGTGGGGCGTCATAAACTAGATAAGCCGCTCTGCGGGCCTGGTTAAGGGCCAAGCGTGAGGCTGGGTGAGCCGCCCTTAAACCTGAACGCTTGTCTCTATAATGCTGTTAGACTTGTTGCTGCACAGTTGGCAGCGCGGGAGTAAGCAGGCATGACCACAACCACCACCCGCACGGGGATAGGTATCCGGACAGTCCAGGTTCGCCCAGAACGCTTGGTGGGTCAGATCCATGTCTATGATGGGTTGGGCAAGGGGAAATCCCAGGCAGCGCTGGGGGTGGTGCTGCGATCGATTGGTCTGGGGATTCAATCCGCCCGCGAAAGTCGGGTGCTGCTGCTGCGCTTTCTGAAGGGACCGGGGCGCACCTATGACGAAGATGCGGCGATCGAGGCCCTGCGGCGCGGGTTTCCCCATCTGATTGACCAGGTGAGTACGGGGCGGGCGGAATTTTTTGGCCCTGATGAGATTGGCCGCTTCGATCGCCTGGAAGCCCAACGGGGTTGGGATGTGGCCAAGGGGGCGATCGCCTCTGGGCTGTATTCCGTGGTGGTGTTGGATGAACTCAACCCGGTGTTGGATCTGGGGTTATTGCCGGTGGATGAGGTGGTGCAAACCCTTAAAAATAAGCCGGAACATTTGGAAATTATTGCCACGGGCCGATCGGCCCCGGCTCCCCTGCGCGAGATTGCGGACCTACATTCGGAAATGCGCCCCGTGCAATCCGTGGATGAACAGACCTGCGCCCACAGCATTGAGGGTCTGGAAATCTATACCGGCGGTGGCAAAGGGAAATCCACCAGCGCCCTGGGTAAGGCATTGCAGGCGATCGGGCGGGGCATTAGCCAGGATAAATCCCACCGGGTTTTGATCATGCAGTGGCTCAAGGGCGGGGCGGGTTATACCGAAGATGCGGCGATCGCGGCCCTGCGGCAAAGCTATCCCGATCTGGTGGATCATCAGCGCTGTGGCCGGGATGCGATCGTCTGGCGGGGCCAACAGCAGGAACTGGATTACGTCGAAGCCGAACGGGGTTGGGAAATTGCCAGAGCCGCGATCGCCTCTGGGCTATACAAAACCATTATTTTGGATGAACTGAACCCCACCGTCGATTTGGAACTTTTGCCCCAAGAGCCGATCGTCCAGACCCTCCTACGCAAACCTCGCTTTACCGAAGTGATCATTACCGGACGTTGCCTGAATCCCCCCGCCTACTTTGAATTGGCCAGTGTCCACTCGGAGGTATTCTGTCATAAGCATTATGCTAACCAGGGGGTTGAGCTAAAGCGCGGGGTTGATTTCTAATCCGGATGCCCTAGCAGATGAGCTTTTCTGCCTCCCCTTGGGTGAGTTCAGCCTGCGGTAGCGACACATAACCGGCGTATAGGCATAGCTGCCACTGCTACCGTCCCCCTCATCCCCCAACCCCACCCGTCGCCAGGGATTAACCGTTCTCTAGGCTGAATATTTATATAAATGAATTTGAACGTGAAAATTCTCAATAAAAAGTTTGGCTTATAGCCTGAATTTGACAATTCGTTCAAAATTGGCTGTTCCGGGGGTAACATTCCTAGCGTTTTTGATATAGACTGAAGTCGATGATAGGTTAAATCTTGATAGACCTAAGTCAACTCCTGAGGCGGTCGTTGCGTTGGCTGGGGTTCCCCCAAGCCCCTTCGCCTGTGTCACTGCCGATCTCAGGTAGGAGCGACTGCTAAGTGCGACGCTGGGGCAGATTTCTGCCCCTTCCTCATTCCGTTTTGATGGCAACTTTCTGACTGGCAAGATAATTGACGGGCCAGAGGCCCAGCCTACTCTTGTTCGGGGATGTCTCACTCCATGACCACTCCTCCTAAACCCCATTCCCGTATGGCCCTCAATTTAAAAGCACCCCAAGCCCCCTTTTTGATCTGGGAAGATGCCTCCAAGGTCTACAGCACCTCCATACCCGGTGAGGTACAGACCAGGGGCTTAAGCCCCTGGTTCGCAAGGCTTAACAGGACTTCACTAGAGAGGGAACGGCTGTATCCCACCCAAAGGAGTTCCTATTCCACCATGACCGCAAACCCATCCCCGCTGCAAATCCGTTGTGCCCAACCAGCGGATGTCCCAGCCTTGGCCGACCTCTACTACCAGAGCGTCCTCGCCACTGCGCCCCAAGCCTACACCCCTGCCCAAACAGCAGCTTGGGCAGCCTTTGCTACCGATTTGCCCCAATTCCAACGGTTTATTCTAGGGGTGACGACCTATGTTGCTACGAAGGCTGGCGCGATCGCCGGTTTTGCGGGCATTGGGGCCACTGGCCATGTTGCATCCCTGTATGTTCACCCCCACTTTGCGCGTCAGGGTATTGGGTCCTCACTGGTGCAGACGATTGTGCAGCACGCCCAAGACCAGCGCTTACCACGCCTCTATGCGGAGGTCAGCGAGTTCAGCCTAGGGGTATTTCAGAAATTTGGCTTTATTCACTACCAAACGGAAACCGTCGATCGCCAGGGGGTACGGTTCACCCGCTACCTAGTGGAACGCTGGCTGGCAGCCCCCCCTGTCCCATCCCAACCCGATGAGTAAGGCCGCCCACCCATGCTCCCTAGGCGCGTGATTATTCCGCGTTGTTGATGCAACCGGTCCCTAGTCCTGTAGACATCAAGGTTCACAACATGAGTCGTAACGACTGGAGTCGCGGCCAGCTAACACCAGCACTGCAAACGCTGCCTACGGCAACGTTACAGCCTTGAGGATGGGCTGCACTAGGCAATGAGGGTGGCTAAGGCTTGTCCTAGGGCCGCGATCGCCGCCTCGACCTCCGCCTCGCTCACAATCAATGGGGGCACAAACCGCACCACCTGGGGGCCTGCCGGGACGATGAGCAAACCTGCCGCGATTGCCGCCTTCGTGATCGCCGCCGCTGTTAATGCAGTCCCCTCTTGGAGGACCAAGCCATTGAGCAAGCCTCGACCCCGCACCCCGGCAAGATGGTTGGGATAGCGTTGGGCCACTTGTTCGAGACCCGATCGCAATTGCTGTCCCCGTGCCGCCACATTGGCCAGCAGGTTTTCCCGCTCCAGGGTTTGGCATACCGCGAGGGCCACCCCACAAGCAAAGGGATTACCGCCGTAGGTGCTGGCGTGTTCCCCCGGCTCAAAAATATCGCAGGTGGATTTGCACAACATCGCCCCAATCGGAATCCCGCCGCCGAGGCCCTTGGCACTGGTGAAGATATCCGGTTCAATGCCCAAGTGCTCATAGCCCCACCACTTACCCGTGCGGCCCACCCCCGTTTGCACCTCATCCAGGATTAATAGCATCCCGGTTTCATCGCAAATCTGGCGCACTAGTTGAAAATAGTCGCGATCGCCCGGACGAACCCCCCCTTCCCCCTGCACGGGTTCCAGGAGGATGGCCGCTGTGCGTTGCTGGCCCTGGTTGAGTTCGACAACCGCCCGTTGTAGGGTATCTGCATCGTTGTAGGGAATGTAGTGGAAGCCGGGGACGAGGGGGGAGAAATGCTGGTGGTACTTGGGCTGGCCGGTGGCGGTGACGGTGGCGAGGGTGCGCCCGTGGAAACTGGCCTGGGCCGTGAGGATAATCGGGTGGTCGATATTCAGCACCGTGTGGGCATATTTGCGGGCCAGTTTGATCGCCGATTCATTGGCTTCGGCTCCGGAATTGCAGAAAAAGACGCGATCGGCACAGGAATGATCAACTAACCAACGGGCCAGGGCACCCTGTTCGGGAATGTAATAGAGGTTAGAAACATGGTGGAGCTTTTGCATCTGCCGCGTCACGGCTTCCACCATCACCGGATGGGCATGGCCCAAGGTACAGGTGGCAATCCCCGCCACGAAGTCGAGATAGTCCTTACCCGCCGCATCCCAAACCCGGCAACCCTGGCCACGGATCAGGGTTAATGGGAAACGGGCATAGGTCCCCATCACGGTTTGATCAAAGGCCGCCGTTTGCTCCAGGGAGGGGGGCTGGCTCTCAACGGTGGGGGGATGGGGTAGGGTCTCGGTACTCACGATCGTCTCCTCGGTAAATTGGGCAGGATTCAGCCACCACGAACAAGTTAGGAAAAACACCTATTAGGTCACGATATCAAATTCACGATCGCATCAGGTGCGAGAAAGGTTGGCGTTTCATTACGATCCCCCCGGCGACCACAGCCGCTTAGCAGGGGTTGGAAAAGTCTAGAAACCAGCCGTTTGGGCGACTGAAGTCGCCACTACAAACGCGAAGCAACCCTTAGGACAGCCCAACGTCGAGGTTCGTAGTCGCGGTTTTAACCGCGATCTTCTTAAAACAGCCGCTTAGGAGTTGGTGCCCTCGCGGTACCGGGCCTCAGCCTCGATTTTTTCTTGCTGCTCGGCCTCCTGTTCGATGAGATCGCGATCGGTGGTGTAAATAATATCGCGATCGCGAATCACGACTTCGGTCGCAAATTGCTGGGCATACAGTTGTTTCCGTTCAAGATCTGGGCTAGGCGCTTGGAGTGGGATAGTGCGCTGCGATCGCATCCGGTTGCGGGCTTCTACCCGTTGGTTGCGCAGTTGTAGCCAAACATAGCGCACGATCGGGACCACCACAACGCCAACCCCATAACCCAAGAGAAGCCAATACATCGATCGTACCAGCCCAATAAACCCTTCCAGTTCTGCGGGATTCACTTGCAGTAACCCCCCCAGGATCAGGGCACCCCCCAGATTGACCGCCGCGAGAATGATCACCCCCGTGGCCTGACCCGGCGTGGCTTGGGTGAAGGGCCAGCGGTGTTCCCGTAGATAGTCTGGTACGCGTTGGGATTGGCTCTGCTCTGCCGTTACTTGCAGGGCGGGGAAATGATAGACCAAGCCGCCCTCTGGACTGACCTGGGGACGCCCATCAAACCGAGCCAACACGGGCAGCATATAGGTTTCGTATTCCTGATCCGATTGCGATCCCAGATCATCCAGATAAGGGGCAATCTGTTCAGCGACAACCACACCTTGATGGTTCCTAATCGTGGTGGCGATCATCTGCCAGCGGCGATCTTCCAGGTCAGCATTGGGGTTGCCATCCCCAAAGAGGAAGGAATACACGGCTTCCAGGAAATTGAGTTTGTTACCTTCGGCCTGGGGTTTAGGGCGGCGCTTGGCTAGGCGGCGATCATCATCAAAGGGTTCAAAAAATAAGGACCACTGGGAGAGCAGGTAGCTATAGCGTTGCAGTTGCCAGAGGAAAAAGAGATCCCCGCCATCCGATCGCCGCTCCCGCTCTTCTCCCTCCTGACTTTGTTGGGCAAATACGAGGATGATAATGGCCGTGAAGATAATGATGATCGAGATGACGAGGGCAATGCCAAAGGAGATGCGAATGAGGTAAAAAATGATCTGCCAGAGTTTTTGCAATCTGGCTTGCATCTGCGATCGCCGGGAGCGGTCCCGCAAGATGCTCTGGAAATTCCTCGGAAACTCGTAAACGATTTCCCCCGATTCGGCCACTTGCAGGTGTCCCCCCGCCGCCGCCGCCAAAGAGGTCAACTCCTGCCGCACGGTAGCGAGTTCCAAACCCGATTTTGCCGCCACGTCCCCGATCGTCACCCGATAGTTCAGGGCGGTGACTGCCTCCATCACTGCTGTCTGCGTTGCCATTTCCCCCTTCCCGCCGTGATCGTGCGCGTGTCATCGATGCTCAAAGAACTATTCTGATCCTAGCGAGTCAGACCGCGATCGGGGGTGGACGGGGCTGGAGTGTTGAAAGCCATCCCCCCCTTGTTGCTGATTTGTTGCTGATTTGTTGCTGATTATTGATAGCTCTTTACAATTAACTAAGCGATGTGTAGCAATATGTGGCAACAGGTCTAATTTTGTGAACGGGTGGACGTTTTTCGATGGCATCACCGAAGATTAATCATAGTTCCCCGTTTGGAGGGTCGGAATTATGATGCTGACGTCACCGAAAGTGATTTATCACAACCTCAATTTACTGGAGCGGGTTGATGCTGCGACCAGTGCGGTCTACCGGGAATTGGCGCAGGAAGCCATTACCGATCCCGACATTAGCCTCAACTGGCGGCAAGCCATCTCCGATCGCCTCAACCGTGCCAATGTGCTGCTGGGTATTCAAGCCACGGACGGCACCGACAGTTACTAAGGCTGCCCAGCTAGGGGACGGGACGCCGCGTTCGGCGTTGGGTGGTTTACGTTACCATTGAGTAACTCTGCTTTCGTTGCTCAAGCACCCGTGATGAAACAACCGATTCAGGCTGCTCAGTCCCCCTACTATGGCGATGCCTACTATCGCACACCGCCCCCGGATTTGCCGTCCCTATTGCTCAAGGAACGGATTGTTTACCTAGGCCTGCCCCTAGTCTCGTCGGATGACTTTAAGCGGCAGTTGGGGGTCGATGTCACCAAGCTGATCATTGCGCAGCTCCTCTATTTGCAATTTGACGATCCCGATAAGCCGATCTATTTCTACATCAACTCGACCGGTACCTCCTGGTATACGGGGGACGCGATCGGCCAGGACACGGAAGCCTTTGCTATCTGCGACACGATTAACTATGTAAAGCCGCCCGTCCATACGATTTGCATCGGTCAGGCAATGGGGACAGCGGCCATGATCCTGTCGGCAGGGACCCCTGGGTACCGGGCCAGCTTACCCCACGCCACGATCGTCCTCAACCAACCCCGTGTGGGGATGGGGCGCAGTCAGGCCAGTGATATTCAGATTCGGGCGCGGGAAGTGCTGGCCAATAAGACGGCCATGCTGGATATCCTGTCGAAGAATACGGGGCAACCAGCGGAAAAAATTGCCAAGGATACCGATCGCATGTTTTACCTAACGCCCCAACAGGCGAAGGAATATGGCTTAATCGATCGCGTCCTAGAAAGCAGCAAAGACCTGCCCAAGCCGATCCCGGCAGGTATCTCCTAGCGATCGTTGCCATTATTGCTGTCTCTGGTTTTCCCTCTGCACCACGCCATCACGCTAAACGACCTATGCCTGTCGATGAAATCCTGCGCGTTCCCTACAACATCCCCGGTAGTCCCTACTGGCAGTGGATTAGTATTTATACCCGACTGAGCCAGGAACGGATTATTTTCCTGAACCAACCCCTAACCACGGGGCTGGCCAATTCCCTCGTCTCGGCCATGCTCTATCTGGACTCCCAGGACCAAACCAAGCCGATCTACCTGTATATCAACTCCTTTGGTGATCCGGTAGCGGCGGGCCTGGCCAATGAGTCGGCGGGGATGATCTCGGTGACGGCGGGGTTGGCGATTTACGACACGATGCAGTATGTCAAGTCGGAATTGGTGACTGTGTGTCTGGGGCAGGCGATCGGGATGGCGGCGGTGTTGCTGGCAGCGGGGACGAAGGGAAAGCGGGCCAGTTTACCCCACGCCATGATCGCCCTCGCCCACCCCCAGGTGGGGACCCAGGGGCAAGCCACCGATATTCAAATCAATGCCCAGGAGGTGTTGGCCAAAAGGGCCACCGTGCTGGAAATCCTCTCCCGCACAACAGGACAACCGACCGACAAGCTGATCAAAGACATGGATCGTTTCTTCTACCTGACGCCAACCCAAGCGTTAGAGTATGGGCTGATCGATCGGGTCCTGGAACCGACTGCGACCCCTGCGGCCAGCACAGCCTAAGTCTCAGCCACCGCTTGTGGGGTAGGCAGCCTGCCTGTCAGATGGGATTTTAGATTTTGGGATTTTAGATTTTAGATTGGCAGGATATTGTGGGGTAGGCATCCTGCCTGCCCTCGAACATCGATCTCCGGCTCGATCAGCCATCAATCTCCGGCTCGATAATTAATCAATCTCCTAGGAGTATTCCCATGCCTATTGGTGTTCCCAGCGTTCCCTACCGCCTTCCCGGTAGTGCCTACGAACAATGGATTAATATTTACGAGCGTCTCTTTCGGGAGCGCATTATTTTCCTCTCGGAGGAAGTCGATGACGGCATTGCCAACGCGATCGTGGCCTATCTGCTCTATCTCGACTCGGACGATCAAAGCAAGCCGATCTACCTGTATATCAACTCCCCCGGTGGGTCAGTCACGGCGGGGATGGCAATCTACGACACCATGCGCCACATTAAGTCGGAAGTGGTGACCATTTGCGTTGGACTGGCAGCTTCAATGGGGTCCTTCCTGTTAGCGGGGGGGACCAAGGGTAAGCGCTTGGCCCTGCCCCACTCGCGGATTATGATTCACCAGCCGTCGGGCGGCACGCGGGGACAGGCGACAGATATCGAAATTGAGGCCAGGGAAATCCTGCGCATTCGCCACCAGTTGAACCAAATTTATGCCGAAAATACGGGACAGCCATTGGAAAAGATCGAGCGGGATATGGATCGGGATTTCTTCATGTCGGCGGAGGAAGCCAGGGACTACGGGCTGATCGATCGCGTCATTGAAGATCGGGCAATGGCGAATTAGGGGGTATGGGCCTCCTCATGGGGCAATGGAGCTACCCTTGGCTATGCCGAGCAACCCCTCGAACGCCCCTTGGGGGATTGACGCTTCGGCATTTTGCCCCCATAGTTGAGAGCATCGCCCAGGGTGTCAAAACACACGGGAAGGGTGTTGGGCCAGTGCTACGCTGAACTGGCAGTCGCCCTTCAACACTGGGCAAATGACGGACTTTTGCCTGAATTTCCGTACATTGCCCCCGATGGATGGTCATGAATCTTGCTGATTGCTATCGCTTATTAGGGTTACGATCGGACGCGTCGGCGGCTGACGTGAAGGCATCCTATCGGCGGCTAGCGCGGCAATACCATCCCGATATCAACCCGGACGATTGTCAAGCCCATGATACGTTTCTCCGGATTACAGAAGCCTACAAGGCTTTGATAACGGCACTTCCGGCAACCAAGGGTGAGGCAACGCCCCGACAGTATCGCGTGACTCCACCCGCGACGGCCCCCGTGGGAACGGCCAGACCGCTGAGTGAGATCGAGCAGCAACTTAAGCAATCTGCCTATCAACAACTTCAGGAGTTGCTCAAACAACAGCGTTTTCCCCGGGCGATCGCGCTGGTGGAGGGGTTGGCGCAGCGGTTGTCCCAGGATCTGGAAGTCCGCCAATGGCAGGCGATCGTCTATCAACGCTGGGGGCATTATTTAATTAAGGAGCACCAGTTCAGTAAGGCCAGGGTCTATCTGCAAAAAGCACTCCGGGTTGATCCCCATAACCGCTCGTTGGCGATCGCAGTGCAGCGGGATCTGCATAAGCTGGAGCAGGTCTTTCACTAGGGTTGAGGGTGGGGGCGCGATCGGCGTTATGGTGAACCCCGAAGCCACGAAGGGCAGGAAGGGGCAGGAAGTTCTTGGTATCTTGGTTTCTTGGTGTTATTTTCTCGATTTCCCGTGGCTAAGTCTTTTTTCCAAGATAAAGTGATTGCGATTACGGGGGCATCGGGCACCCTGGGGCAAGCATTGATCAGGGCGTTATCCCAGGCTGGGGCAACCGTGATTGCCCTGACGACCCATGCGGAGGCGACGTTTCCCCCTGGGACGAGGGTGATGCCGTGGCAGGTGGGTCAAGAGCAGGAACTACGATCGCAGCTACACGGGGTCGATATTTTAGTGATTAATCATGGTGTGAATGTCTACGGCGATCGTACCCCCACCGCCATTCACCAATCCTATGAGGTCAACACGTTTTCTGTGCTGCGATTAGCGACTTTATTTTTAGAATTGGTGACAGAGGATGCTGAGGCCGCCGATCGTGCGTCCAAGGAACTGTGGATCAATACTTCGGAGGCGGAAGTCAGTCCGGCATTTAGTCCCCTTTATGAACTGTCAAAACGGGCCATTGGGGATTTAATCACGTTGCAACGTCTCGATTCACCCTGTGTGATTCGTAAACTGGTGCTGGGTCCCTTTAAGAGTCAACTCAATCCCTATGGGGTGATGTCGGCAGATTGGGTCGCACGGACAATTGTCACCTTAGCCCAATGGCAAGTGCGTAACATTATTGTGACGATTAACCCCTTTACCTATTTGGCTTTTCCCCTCAAAGAACTGAGCCAATCGCTTTATTTTAGGTGCTTTTCTCGGCGATCGATCTCCTGAAAATAACCCCCTGCAAGGCACCTTGATTAATCTGGGATCGGGCAGTTCAACTGCCCCAACACTACAAACGCCAAGCAACCCTTAGGATAGTCAAACGTCGAGATTCGTAGTTGCGGTTTTAACCGCGATCCCCTTTTTAAAACAGCCTCTAAGGGGTAATTAAGATCTTGTAGGTATCAGGGGTTGGATTACAGGCGCGTTCGACGGCTTGGGCAAGGTCCCGCAGGGGATAGCGATCGCTAATGAGGGCGTTGATATCCAGCCGTTGGTTAAAAACCAGATCGGCGGCAAGGGCCTGAAGGCGATAGGAGGAACTGTAACTACCCATGAGATCAATTTCGCGCCGGTAAAGAATATTCGGATTCAGGGGAATTTCGACCTCATCCGGGAATTCAGCAAAGAACAAAATTTTGCCCCCCTTACGGGTACAGTCGAGGGCTTGGAAAAAGGCCCGATCGCTGGGAACAGCTAGGAGGGTGGTATCTACCCCTAGGTCATCAGTAAGGGCTTGGATTTTCTGGGGTAGTTGGGGATCACGGGCATCAAAGGCGGCCTCTGCCCCAACTTGCAGGGCCTTATCGATACGGCTGGGTAGCAAATCCGTGGCGATCGCCCGCGCTCCGAAGTAGCGCACGAGCATGATAAACATCAGGCCGATCGGGCCAGCACCAGTTACCAAGATAGTTTGGCCAGGAGCCACCTGGGCTTTTTTCACGGCTTTCAGGCAGCAGTTGGTCGGTTCCACAAAACTCGCCTGCTCAAAACTCACCGTATCCGGAATCCGGATCAGGCCACCGTGGCGCACAATATGCCCCGGTACTTTGACATATTCCGCAAAGCCGCCACCACTGGGAATAAAGCCTGCCGTTGTGGTGATCGTTTTATACACCTCACACATGGAAAAGTTATCGTTGAGGCAATAGCGACAGTGCATACAGGGAATGTGGTGTAGCACCACCACGCGATCGCCCACCTGCCAATCGGTGACGGCTTTTCCCACCGCCGCGATCGTCCCAGCAGTTTCGTGCCCAAAAATCCGGGGCGGTTCGTAGAGGGGATAGCAAATTTTTTTAATATCGGACTGGCATAACCCCACGACCCGTACTTGCACCAATACCTCGTCGGTATCAATATCTGGCATGGGGACATCCTCATAGCTGAGTTGATTCACGCCCCGAAAAACCTGCGCTTTCATAAACTGATGCCACCCTACCAATAGGAATCGCAAACGAAAGTAGTCCACTCCTCAGGTTACCTGAGTGCAGGCTTATTTTAACGACAACTAATGGGGAAGTGGGTCCGGGGGCGCTCTGTGAGCGGGACAGCCGAGACAGCTATCCCACAAGATCTCGTCAGCTTGGTGCTTTGCGAGCGGGACAGCCGAGACGGCTATCCCACAAGGTTGGAGAGTGTGAAGAGTGACGCTGGCTAAGCGGGTGCCTCCCCAGAACTGTCCGCTGCTTTGAACAAGACCGGTGCCCGTTGCAATCGCTGGTAGGTACGGTATTGGTAGTAGAGATCTCGGTTTGAGAAAAAGAACAGGGAAACCGCTTCCCAGAGAAACACCCACCCCCCAATAAACAAGCCCTCATCCAATACGGCGGTCAGAAGATGTTGCTCGGCGGGTTCTGATAACAGTCTGGCCACTACTAGGGTCACCAGCCCCGCCAGGACATAGCGGAGAGTGCGCGTATTAATCACCTTAAGTTCTCGGCGCAGTAGGTAAAGCTTAAAGTTAATCCCATTCTGGAGACCCGTGCGCACGGATGGCTCCATTGCCTCATTGCGCCGCTCCGGCGGTAGGGTAAAACAGATCTCGATCGGGTACTTAAAGGGAATTTCCGCCGAGCTTTCCTCCAGGTAAAGTTTTAAATCAGCGTCCAAGTCTCGACGCTTAAAGGGGGCAGGGTCCCATTCACTGAAGATATCGGTATATTGATCCAATGCAACTTCAATCATATACGCTTGATTGGCTGGATCAATGGAATACATTTCCTTAAAGGCTCGTTTTTTCCGTTTCATAAAACTACTTTATTGACTATTTTTTGACTATTTACAGTTTTTTATCTGGAAAAGAAACAGACAATTACTTAATTCTATTGTTTATTGAATGCTAGTTTGGTAAATATCAAGATTCTCAATGTTAATAGTAACGACTTTAGTCGTTTCAGACTCAAGTTCGCACTAGAA
Organism: Trichothermofontia sp.; assembly: GCF_053493415.1. Classification (NCBI taxonomy): domain Bacteria; kingdom Bacillati; phylum Cyanobacteriota; class Cyanophyceae; order Leptolyngbyales; family Trichocoleusaceae; genus Trichothermofontia; species Trichothermofontia sp. Next base: position 20,498 of record NZ_JBRCAD010000010.1, read on the forward strand.
ACATTGCCTAAGTATAGGGCACCTCGGATAACCATCCCGCGTGGCCAAGTGACATTATCCTGTTGGTTGGGGCAGTTGAACTACCCCCATCCCAGATTTATCGAAGTACCCTTCAGCAATCGAGGTTCCCTTAAGCTTAAGCTGGTCAGCATTGATGTAGGGTCTGCGCCGGGAAATTACCCGTTAGGCAAAGACTTCCTCACAAAGCTTTAGAGATTAAAAGATTTTGCCCGATCGTTGAGCGGCATTTTTATACTGGGGCTAGGCTGACTGGGGCTGGGCTGCCATGATTTACCCACCATGCGCCTTTCTCGGAGGGCGGGTAACCCGTTAGGACCCTGGCACGTTAGCCCCTACCTGTACTGTCTGTGCTTGGGAAATTGTTCCGTCATGGTGACCACCACTGCTCCCTACAAATTTGATCCTGCCTACGATATCCTGCGGGCCGAACACCAACCCCTAGATGCCATCTTTCGTCCGCGATCGGTCGCGGTGATTGGGGCCACGGAACGCGCGGGCAGTGTGGGCCGCACTCTCCTGTGGAACCTGGTGAGCAATCCCTTCGGGGGGACTGTTTTTCCCGTTAACCCCCAGCGGCGCAGCGTCCTGGGCATCAAAGCCTATCCCAGCATTGCCGCCGTCCCCGAAACCGTGGATTTGGCCGTCATTGTCACCCCGGCGTCCACGGTTCCCGGTGTGATCCAGGAATGCCTGGAGGTCGGGGTCAGGGGTGCGATCATTATCTCAGCGGGGTTCAAGGAAATTGGGGTGGCGGGGATTGAACTGGAACACCAGATCCTCGACCTTGCGAAGGGCAAAATGCGAATCATTGGCCCCAACTGTTTGGGGGTGATGAATCCCCTGACGGGACTGAACGCGACCTTTGCCAGTGCGATGGCGAACCCCGGTAGTGTCGGGTTTATTAGCCAGAGTGGGGCGCTGTGTACGTCGGTGTTGGACTGGAGTTTCCGGGAAAATGTGGGCTTTAGTGCCTTTGTCTCGATCGGCTCCATGCTCGACGTAGACTGGAGCGACCTGATCTACTACCTGGGGGACGATCCCCACACAAGTAGCATTGTGATTTATATGGAGTCGATCGGCAATGCCCGTTCTTTCCTCTCCGCCGCCCGTGAAGTTGCCCTCACCAAGCCGATTATCGTCATCAAGGCAGGACGAACCGCTGCTGCTGCTGCGGCGGCGGCTTCCCACACCGGCGCGCTGACCGGCAGTGATGAGGTGTTGGATGCGGCCTTCCGGCGCTGTGGGGTCCTGCGGGTGAACACGATTAATGACCTGTTCAATATGGCCGAAGTGCTGGCGAAACAACCTCGCCCTCAGGGGAAGCGCCTGACGATTCTCACCAATGCGGGCGGCCCCGGCGTCCTGGCGACGGATCACCTGATTAGCGGGGGGGGAGAACTCGCGCCCTTGTCTGAATCGCTAGTGGAACAATTGAATGCCTTTCTGCCGCCCCACTGGAGCCACCAAAACCCGATCGATATTTTGGGGGATGCCGATGCCGATCGCTATGCCCAAGCGATCGCCGTCGCCTTGGCCAATCCGGAGAGCGATGCCCTGTTGGCGATCCTCACGCCCCAGGCCATGACCGACCCCACCCAAACCGCCCAACGGCTAGTCGAAAGTTTGCAAGCCTCAACACTGCCCGTTAAACCGATTCTGGCCAGTTGGATGGGGGGGGATGATGTGGCGGCAGGGGAGGCCATCCTCAACCGGGCCAATATTTTCACCTTCCCCTATCCCGATACGGCGGCCCAGGTGTTTAACTACATGTGGCAATATGCCTACAGCCTGCGCAGTTTGTATGAGACGCCCGTCCTACCCCAAATTGCTGACCCCGAAGCCACCGAGACCGCCCAACAAGTGGTGCAGGCCATTCTGGAGCGGGTGCGGGCCAGTGGGCGGATTTTGCTGACAGAACTGGAGTCGAAGCAGGTCCTCAGTGCCTATGGCATTCCCACCGTGCCCACCTATTTAGCCACCAGTGCCGAGGCTGCGGTGGAACGGGCGGAGCAGTTGGGCTATCCGGTGGTGTTGAAGCTGAATTCCGAGGTGGTCACCCACAAGACCGATGTCGGCGGGGTGCAACTTAACCTGACCAGTGCCGAGGCGGTGCGCCAAGCCTACACCACGATCGCCCAAAATTTGGAACGAATGGGAGCGGCTGAGGCTTTCCAAGGGGTGACGGTGCAACCTATGGTTAGCCTGACGGGCTATGAACTGATCGTGGGCAGTAGCCTTGATCCCCAGTTTGGCCCCGTGCTGTTGTTTGGGACTGGTGGACAGTTAGTAGAGGTGTTCCGCGATCGTGCCTTGGCCCTACCGCCCCTCACCACAACCTTGGCACGACGAATGATGGAGCAAACCCTGATCTATCGCGCTTTGCAGGGGGTGCGGGGACGTAATGCGGTAGACTTGGCGGGTCTGGAGCAATTATTGGTGTGCTTTAGCCACTTGGTGAGTGAACAACCGTGGATTAAGGAGATTGACATTAACCCGCTGCTGGCGGCTCCGTTGCCGGATGAGAACCAGCCTGGGGAACGCCAAGACACGGAAGCACATGGGCATACGGGGTCAGGATCGTCGGAGCAGCGTCCGGCGGGGTTGTTGGCATTAGATGCGCGGATTGTGATCCATGCCCCAGATACAGCGGCACACCAGTTACCGAAACCCGCGATTCGGCCCTATCCCAGTCAATATATTGGCCACTGGCAGTTGAAACAAGGACTTGCGGTGACGATTCGTCCCATTCGCCCGGAAGATGAGCCACTCATGGTTAATTTCCACAAGACACTCTCCGAAGAAAGTGTCTATTTGCGCTATGCCCACCTGATCAAACTGAGTCAACGCGTCTCCCACGATCGCCTGACCCGGATTTGTTTTATTGACTACGATCGGGCGATTGTTCTGGTGGCTGACCATAAAGATCCGGAATCCGGCGAGCATAAAATTCTAGCCGTGGGTCGGTTGAGTAAGCTGATCGGGACCCGTGACGCCGAGTTCGCCATGCTGGTGAGTGATCCCTATCAGCGCCAGGGGTTAGGGACAGAACTCTTGCGACGGCTGTTGCAAATTGCTAAAGATGAAAACCGCAGTGCCGTATTGGCAGACATTTTGCCGGATAACTATGCCATGCAACGGGTCTGTACGAAGCTAGGCTTTAAGCTCCATCGTCGTCTGGATGAACCCATGTTGCGGGCAGAACGAATTATGGAGTAGGCGTCTGGTCGTTATGCCAAGATCAGGGTTTGGGCTTGAGGTAAACCAGCGCCTGTCGCCAGATAATAACCTCTTGACCATACTGATCCTTGAGGCACAGACATTGGGCGTCCTGCCAAAAAACATGACCAACGAGCAGATCATCAGTGACCAGCTTAACCTCGACCTCTTTCTTCTCTTTCACAAACGCTTGCAATTGGCGAATGCTCGGCAAGTTCGTATCAAATTCAGTCATAATGCCTTTTAGGAATATGATGACAACCGTATACGTTCAGCTTACAGGGAACTTGTGCTTGAATTTAGCAAATACCACGGACTTGGCAACGACTTTATCCTAATTGATAATCGCGCCACCCCTGACCCCTGCCTCACCCCAGAGCAGGCTTCCTTTCTGTGCGATCGCCATTTTGGGGTAGGTGCCGATGGCGTGATCTTTGCCCTGCCCGGTCAGGATGGCACCGACTATAGTATGCGCATCTTTAATGCCGATGGCTCGGAGCCAGAGATGTGCGGCAATGGTATCCGCTGTTTGGCTAAGTTTATTGCCACCCTGGAGGGGACGACCTCGCCCCGCGCCTACCGGATTCATACCCTGGCGGGGGTGATGACGCCCAAACTGGAGGCGGATGGTCAGGTGACGGTGGATATGGGGGAGCCGCGCCTGTTGGCGGGGGAAATTCCCACGACGCTGGTGGCGCCCGATCAACGGGTGATGAATCAATCGCTGAGCGTGGCCGATCGCGCTTGGGAAGTCACCTGCGTGAGTATGGGCAACCCCCACTGCATTACCTTTGTGCCTGATGTGGCGGCGATCGCTCTGGACAGCATCGGCCCGCAATTTGAGCACCACCCGGTTTTCCCCCAACGGATTAATACGGAGTTTATTGAAGTGGTCCGGCCCGATTACCTGAAAATGCGGGTCTGGGAGCGGGGGGCTGGGATCACGTTAGCCTGTGGAACCGGAGCCTGTGCCGCGTTGGTGGCGGGGGTGATCACCGATCGCTGCGATCGGCGGGCCACGGTGGAGCTACCGGGGGGACCGTTGTTGATTGAATGGTCCAGTGCCGATCAACGGGTGTATATGACGGGACCGGCAGAGGCGGTTTTCACGGGGCAGCTATGACCACGCCAACGGAGACTACCCCACGCCCCGATCGCTACCGTGCCCTAATCGCCCAGATTGTAACGCTCACCCTCAAGGGCCAGATCCGCTCGAAGGAGCAGGTCTACCAGATGCTCAATGAAGGGGTGGCGATCGGGACGGGGGAACTCTTTGAACGCTGCCTGGAAGCTGAGGTGAGCCAAACCCAGCAGCTTGCCGAGATGGAAACCGACGAACTGAAGCAGGCCAAGGCCACCCGCCAACTTCGCGCCTTGAAAACCATCCAGGGCGAGTGGGAGCGCTGGCAGGCCCAGAATCGGGTGCAGGCCGTGCTGATCAGCGCAATGGCGAGCATCCAATCCGCCCCAGGAGACGATCGCCCCCGAACGTTGCTCCAGGTGATCGACCCCAACGAGGCCCAACCCCTGACGACGGAGCAAGTGCGCCAGTTAGCAAAGCAGTTGCAAACAGTCCCGGAGGGGGAGGTGCAGGCCCTAGGCACGGCGATCGCGCAGGGATTGGCGGACTGGGAAACCTTGGAACCCCATCTGGTCAGTTGGCTGTACGAACAAAGTCGCAATCCATTAGGATTCGGCGGCGTTTCAGAACAGCGGGGACCCTGGGCACTGTGGGCTAAACATACCCAACAACCCTTACTGCGATCGCTGTTGACAACGCTGGCGAACGATCGCCCCTTAGCGGATTTCCTGGCGGCGGCAGCGGATCTCACCGCAGCGGATTGGCTGGCCCTGACGATTACCTTGCAATGGTTGCAACGGGGGTTAGTGCGTTGGTTTGATCGTCAACCCTACGATCCCAAGCTGGGAAAGCAGTTCTCGATCGCAACCTTTTTAACCTTTGCCGTCCTGTGGGGGCAGTTGGCCAATACAGTGGAACAGGCGGCGATTGTGTCAGCCGAGTTGCAGCAAACCCTGGCGAATAGCTGTTTCCAGGTTATGCTCCAGACCCTACGGGCCTTTGCCCAACAGCCCTATTTCCCCCTTTATGGCGGCATCTTTGCCCTCTTCTCCACCGCCCGCTTGCGGGATACCCTTGATTACCTGGATGTTCCCCTGCGGCAGGCAGCCGGTACCCAGGAGAAGGCGCGGATTTTGACCTTGCTAGGGGATTCGCAACGGGTGTTGGGTAACACCGAAGTGGCCCTAGCCTTTCACGAAGAAGCCCTGAAGATTGCCCGCTCGGCGGACGATCGCGCCTGTGAGATTGCCAATCTCAATCACTTAAGTCGCACCTATGCCGCACAGTCGGACTATGGGGCCGCGATCGACCAGAGTCAGCGGGCGTTGCTCTTGGCCCGTCAGGTGGGCGATCGCCCAGGGGAGGCGAATGCGCTGGCTAATCTGGGCTACAGCCAGGTGTTGGCGGCTCAGCAGGAAAATGCCGACCCAGAAACCTACGAAACCGCCGTGCGTTACCTGGAGCAAGGGGTACAGTTAGCAGCACGGCAGGGCGATATGCCCAGTTTGGCCCTGTGCCACCATAGCCTGGGGATTGCCTACCTGGTGTTGCAAAAGCCTGAAGCCGCGATCGCCCAATTGGAACAGGGGTTGCAAACTGCCCGTTATGCCGGGGATCTCCATCTGCAAGCCTTGAATTTTGCCTACTTGGCAGAGGCGCACTATAGTTTGCAACAGTTGGAGCAGGCAATCGCCCTAGGATGTTTGGGCCTTTACCTCCTAGAGCAGATGGCAGCGGTGACATGGCGACGGGTAGCGGGATTACTCACCATTATTCAAGGCCAAGTGGGGGTAGAGGCATTCTGGCAACAGGTGGCCCAGGTGCGATCGGCGATCGTGCCCGTGATTGGCGTGGATGGCTATGACTATTTGCCCCAAGTGTTGACCGAGTATCAGCGATCGCTGTAATAACTTAGAATCCTAAGGAATTTAAAGGGTGGGTTATATTGTGATACCGGCACTCCCCCTTTCTGTCACCCTAGTTTCTGTCGTCCTAGGTATTGACGTATGGATAATTCCCCCAAACCCTCTGCGGATGATGTCCCCCTAGCGGATATGCCCAAACGCGCTGAAACTGAGCCGCTGTGGGCAAGCATTAAAACCCGTTCGCTAGTGCGATTTCTATTATTTTTTGCCGCAGGCTGGGCGGGGGTCACGCTTCTGCAATATTTCCAAACCATTATTTTTACCTTTACGATCGCCGCCATCTTGGCCTTTCTCCTGAACTATCCCGTGCAATACCTCAAGCAGTTTATTGGGCGGGGGTTTGCCCTGGGAGTTGTGATTATAACCAGTTTGTTGGTGATTCTCAGTCTGGCATCGGCTTTGCTCATCACGGTTGTCAACCAGGTGCAGCGGTTGATCGAAAGTATCCAATTCGCCGTCAGTGCGGATCAGAACCTCCTGGGTACAGTGGAAGGGTGGCTAGGGCGGCTTAATATCCAGATTGATCTGCAAACGATTGGCCGAATTGTGGAGAATGCCCTCAATTTTTCGATTAACTTTGTCTCTGGCTCATTGGCCGCCCTGCCCAATACCTTTTTCACGGTCATTATCATTCTGGTCGTAACCTTCTTTATGCTCATTGATGGGGAAAGCCTGTGGCATTTTGGCCTGCGCCTCGTTCCTGATGACAACCGCGATCGCTTTGCCCTAGCCATGAAGACCAGCTTCCTGGGATTTTTCCAAGGCCAATTATTATTGTGTCTATTCCTGAGCCTATCTACCCTCGTCCTATTTTCGATCTTAAAAATTCCCTTTGCCCTGCCCTTAGCCATTATTGTCGGAATTCTCGATACCATTCCTGGCATTGGGGCAACGTTAGGGGTTATCGTGATCAGCCTGATTTCCCTGGTTCAGGGGGGCTGGTTGAACGCGCTCACAGTCGTCGCAGTGAGTGTAGCGCTCCAGCAAATTCAGGATAACCTCATCGCACCACGGGTCATGCAGCATACCGTGAACCTCAACCCCGTCGTGGTTTTCTTTGCCCTGATGGTGGGCGCTCGCATTGCCGGTCTGCTCGGTATTTTCCTGTCGGTTCCGATCGCGGGCACGATCGTCAGCTTATTGGCGATCGAAGCGATGCAGGCTCGCAAAGATTAATCCTTGGCCCCACCCTACGGTGGCAGCCGCTTGCCAAAGTTTTTCCAATCAACAAGGGGTAGATCTATGCCATCCTGTTTCCACGGAAACCACAGCCTGGATAAATCTACCCCAACGGGTGTTAAGAATACCTTTTCCCGAAAAAAGCCAGATAGCTAATTTCCCTAGGCAGAGCGGGAAACTTGCGTGTACGGCATCAGGCACGTTAGGAAGGGTGCCGAATGCCTAATCCTCTTCTTCCCAACTTTCAACCGACAGCAGATCGCTGACGGGATCTTGCATGGTGAAGTCAAACTCCTCCAATTCTTTCTTCCAAAACGACCAGTCATTGCCATAGAGGAAGGCAATCTTCCAGATGCTGTCACTGGGTTTGAGGACCTGCGAGTCTACCAGAGATTTAACTTTCCGTTGCAGCTTGACCATCGGGTGAGCAACCAGGTGGGTCATACCTTTCTTATCCATCCAATAAATTGTACAAATTTCAACAGATTGGCTTCGCGTCGGACGCGATATCGCGACTTGGAAGTGCCGATACCACCGAGAAGCTGATTTCCGTCGGTAAGTATAGCACCTTTTTTCTAAATCACCGCTACTGATGAAATTTTAGAATGTTTTCCCAGAGCGGGAAGTTCGGATAACCGAAACTGTGTGGTCTGGCCTTCACACTTAACCAACCGACACACTCGCTTAAGCATATCACTAACATTTTAAGAACGGGCAGCGGGAAACTACGGGTTTTGTCTAGTCAGGCTTGGGGGACGATCGCGTCGATTCCCCTACCCCCCCCGTAGCGGGTTGAGTTCCTTCCCCACCGTGACATTGAGATACGCCCCAATCAGGAGGGTCAGGGAACTGAGGTTGAGCCACAGGAGCAGGACAATCCCTGCCCCCAGCGCCCCGTAGGTGACGCTGAAGTTGCCAAAGGTAGACACATACAGACGAAAAAAATGGGAGATAATCGCCCACAGGAGGGCCGCAATCAGCGCCCCAGGCAGGATTGGGTTGCCCCGCAGCCAGCGACTTGGCCCAAAGCGATAGATCAGGCTGAAGGCAAAGGCAAGGATCGCCAAGGAGGAAACCCAGCGTACCCAATGCCACAGGCGGAGGATTCCCATGCCCGGTATTTCCAGGTAACTGAGGACAAGACGGAGGATAAAATCGCTAACAAACATGAGGAAGGAGGCTAGGAGGACTAGGCCCAAGGTGGCGATCGTCAGTCCCAGGGCAATGAGCTTGGCTTTCCAGAAGGGGCGTCGCTGCGCTAGGGGGGTTTCACAGATTTGATCCATTGCATTCATGGCCACATTTAATGCTCCCGATGCCACCCATATCCCCGCAAAAATACTGAGGGCCACCACAGTGCGTCCCTGAGGCACCTGGATCTGGTTAATAAAGGTTTCAAAGAGGCTGGCCACTTCCTCCGGGGCCAGGTGGAGGAACTGACGGGCCAGGGAGTCAACCTGGGCCTGGGGAATGTCGAGCATCCCGATCGTCGCAAGGATAGCAACTAACATGGGGAACAGGGCCAGCAGGTTGTTGTAGGCCATTTCTGCCGAGAGGCCCATTAACCGCCGTTGACCAATGCCTCGGATAACCCGTTGGAGGGTTTTGAGATTTAAATGCTGGAAAAAGCGGAAAAAACGAGTGGAAAACATGGCCTTGAGGTGACTGGGAGGGATCGACGATCGTGCAAGCGTGAGGGCACGTTTCTGGCGATCATACCCTGGGGCTGTTGGGCCAGATTCTAGGGGCAAGCGGGGGGGTGGGGTAACGTACTAAAGGCTACAAATTCCGAGTTTTGGGCTTGGTACTGTATAGCTAACAACAATCTCTTCCCGTGTGTGAGGACCCCATTTCTATGTTTAGTTCTATGTTGAGTGCGTCCGTGCCCTGGCGCATTGGGTTAGCGCTGCCGGTAACCCTGCTGGGGGTGTGTCTGGTCAGTGGCCGCTCGAGCGCCACGCCAGTGGCAACGGTTGAAGGTGTTGCCCCACTGACGGCCCCGGCTGATCTAGCCCCAGTGGTAACCCGTGACGCGGCGGCATTGCCCCCCGTCCCTGCGGCTTCCTCAGAATCGGGTCAGACATTGCAAGCGATCGAGTCCGTTGCCAACCTGGAAACGGCGGCGACGAGCCTGAGCGAACAACTCATGCCCCCCGGTATGAGCCAGGTCACTTCGGTCACGCAGCTATCGGACGTACAGCCCACGGATTGGGCCTTCCAAGCCCTCCAATCCCTGGTGGAAAAGTATGGCTGTATTGTGGGCTATCCGGACAGCACCTTCCGGGGCCAACGGGCCATGACCCGCTACGAGTTTGCGGCGGGGTTGAATGCCTGTCTCGATCGCGTCAATGAATTGATCGCAGCAGCCACGGCAGACATGGCGACGAAGGAAGATGTGGCGACCCTGCAACGCTTGATGGAGGAATTTGCGGCGGAACTGGCCATGATTCGGGGCCGGGTGGAAAACCTGGAGGGCCGAGTCGCCGTGTTGGAAGGCACTCAATTCTCCACGACGACCAAGCTCCAGGGCTTAACCTTTTTCAACGTCACCGGAGCCACAGCGGGGGATGATGTCCGGGTGGAAGCGGGAAGTTTGGCAGGTCCCCGCGAAATTCGTCCAGCGGCCCGCTATAGCGACACGAATCGTCCAGTTGTCCTGCGGGTGACGGATGATCCGGAAATCACCTTCAGCAATTTAACTTGGCTCTCCTTCGTGACTTCGTTCACGGGCAAGGATCTGTTGGTTACCCAGTTGGCGGCAGGAAATGGCGACTCGCCGGCGAACTATTTCACCTCGGCGGGGCTGTATAACACCTACGGGGTTCCGTTTACCGACCAGACAGCGGGGCCGGAGATCTTTGGTAGCCGCAATGACGTGATCCTACGGGAGTTTTTCTATGAGTTCCCGGTGAGTGATAACTTCCGTTTGGTGGTGGGGCCACGGGTCAACTGGTATCGCTACTTTGATGGCAATGCCTTCACCTTCTTCCTCAATGGCGGCAGTTTTAACTCGATCGGCAGCACCTTGACCAATACCCTCGATCGCGGGTCCGGGGTGGTCGGCCTCTGGAAAATGAGCGATCAATTCGCCTTCCACTTTGGTTATCTGGGTGAGAATACGGAATTCCTGCCTTCAGCGTTTGGCTTCAACACCTCATCCAATCCCCGCACCGGGTTGTTCAGCGGCACTAACACACTGACGGCGGAACTGACCTATTCACCGAGCAAGAATGCCAATATTCGGTTGTTATATAACCGTTCGACCAGTGATCCCAATGTGCCGATCCAGGATGAGAATGGCAATATCACGGGGTTTGGGATTGGCGGCGCGACGGGCGAACCGATCTATGGGGTTGCCGATGATGGCTTTGGCGGGTCGATTAAACCAGCCTATGGGAATACCTTTGGGATTAGTGCCGACTGGTTGATTACGCCGCGCTTTGGGGTCTTTGGCCGCTATGGCTATGGTAATGTGCAAATCCGCCCGAAGGATGACGATCGCGATGGTGGCGACATCAATTCCCAAGCCTTCCAGGTAGGACTGGCCTTCCCGGATCTGGGCAAGCAGGGTGCCCTGGCAACGCTTTCGTTTGCCATGCCCTTTGATGTCTTGGAGGGACGGAAATTCCTGGCGGCAGGTGGGGGCAATGGCGGTACCCAGTATGATCTGGAGGCGGCTTACTATTTACCGCTCAGCGGCAATATTGCGATCGTGCCTTCCCTTTATTGGATTTTTAATCCCAACAACTTTGACAACAACCCCACCATTTTTGTGGGGAATTTGCGCACCCAATTTAGCTTCTAGGGCCTTATCAAGGGCACCTCAAACCATACCTCCTGCCCGGCGCTCCCAGCCAGGTTATCCCGCTGGTTGAGGCAGGTCAACTGCCCCTATCCCAGATTCATTGAAGTGCCCTTAAAAGACTGTGGGGTGTCAGTATCTGGCCTGCTCTTGAAACAGCCGGGGCAGTCATCCCAAACATCAATACGCTGTGGCGATCGTCTGTGCGTTCATGCAATCGGGCGATCGCCTTCACGTTAATATGAAGTCCTATAGTGTTTAACATCTCAGTCTATATATCTAGCTCTATATGATGCTCAATATACAGATCAGCATGGGTACTCCTGGGCGAATGTGGTTCGTGTTGTCCGCAACGGTATTGGCAATGTTAGGGGCTAGCGATCGCGCGATCGCAGTTCCCGTGGCAACTCCCCTTGAGACGGTCACACCCCTGACAGCCCCAACTAAGCCAACACTAACCCCACCAGCGCCTCTGCTGGGTCCGACCGCTTTGCCCCCATCCGAGTCTGGGCTGGTGCTGCCGGCGAACGCATCAGTGGCGAACTTAGAACCAGCCGCTACCCGTTTGGATGAGGTGATTGTGCCGAGTATGAACCAGGTGACCTCGGTGACCCAGCTATCGGATGTACAGCCCAGGGATTGGGCCTTCCAAGCCCTCCAATCCCTGGTCGAAAAGTATGGCTGTGTGGTGGGCTATCCCGATGGGACTTTCCGGGGCCAACGGGCGATGACCCGCTATGAGTTGGCGGCGGGGTTGAAGGCCTGTCTCGATCAAGTTAATGAAGCGATCGCGGCAGCCACCGCCGACATGGCGACGCAGGAAGATGTGGCAACCCTGCAACGCTTGATGGAGGAATTCGCGGCGGAACTGGCAATGGTCCGGGGCCGAATAGACAACCTGGAGGGCCGGGTTGCCCAACTCGCCGGTCGTCAATTCTCTGCTACGACGAAACTGCAAGGACTGGCCTTTTTCAACGTAACGGGAGCAACCGCCGGGGCGGATGTTCGGGTGGAAGCCCAGAGCCTAGCCACCCCCCTCAATCTGCGCCGTGCCGCCCGCAACAGCGAGACCCAGCGTCCAGTGGTGCTGAAGGTGACAGATAATCCTGAAATTACCTTGAGTAATGTGACTTGGCTATCTTGGGTGACCTCGTTTTCCGGTAAAGATTTGCTGGTTACCCAGCTAGTTGCGGGGAATGGAAATTCACCGGCCAATTACTTTACGTCGGCAGGGCTTTACAACACCTTTGGCGTCCCGTTTACGGATCAGACTTCTAGCCCAGAAATTGGGAGTAATAATATTATCCTGCGGGAGTTTTTCTATGAGTTCCCGGTGAGCGACAACGTTCGCCTCGTCGTGGGTCCTAGGGTGAACTGGTATCGCTACTTTGATAACAATGTGTTTACGGTTTTCCTAACCGGGGCGGGGACGTTTAACTCGCTGGGCAGTACCCTCACCAATACTCTCGATCGCGGTTCTGGTGTGATCGGTCTTTGGCGTATGAATGACCACTTGGCCTTCCGCTTTGGTTATTTGGGCGAGAACACGGAGTTTTTGCCCGCCGAATTTGGCTTCAACACGTCCGCAAATCCTCGCAAGGGCTGGTTGAGTGGCACCAATACGTTAACTGCCGAACTGACCTACTCTCCCAGTAAAAATGCCAATATTCGCCTGTTATATAACCGCTCGACCAGTGATCCCAATACTCCCATCTTGGATGAAAACGGTAATCTCACTGGGATTGGGATTGGCGGCGCGACGGGTGAACCCATCTATGGGGTGGCTGATGACGGTTTTGGCGGCTCGATCAAACCCGCCTATGGGAATACCTTTGGCGTTAGCGTTGACTGGCGGATCACCCCGCGATTTGGGGGCTTTGGCCGCTACGGCTACGGCAATGTGCAAATCCGCCCGCAGGATCGCGATCGCGATGGGGGTGAGATCAATTCCCAAGCCTTCCAGATTGGCCTTGCGTTTCCCGATTTGGGTAAGCGGGGTGCTTTAGGGACGCTTTCGTTGGTCATGCCCTTTGATGTGTTGGAAGGTCGCCAGTTCTTGGCCGCTGGTGGCGGGAATGGGGGGACACAGTACGATCTCGAAATGACCTATTATCTGCCGCTGAACGCGAATATTGCGATCGTGCCCGCCCTTTATTGGATCTTCAATCCCAATAACTTTGACAATAACCCAACTATTTTTGTGGGTAACCTGAGAACTCAATTTAATTTCTAGGAGCCAAAATGCAACGCTATTGGCAGGTATTGCAGCTATTTTGGGGTACGGCGATCGCAGCGGAAATGGAATATCGCCTGAACTTTATCATCTCGGCCCTGAGTAGTATGGGAAATTTAGCAGGTAGTCTGTTTGGGTTGTTTCTGTTTTACCGCACGGGCTATACCTTCCGCACTTGGTCTTGGGAGGAAGCCCTCTTAGTTTTGGGCGTTTTCACGCTATTACAGGGACTTTCTAGCACGTTCCTGGTGCCAAATTTAAACCGGATTGTGACCCAGGTACAGGAGGGTACCCTGGATTTTGTACTGCTGAAACCGATCAGTAGTCAATTTTGGTTATCCACCCGCGCTATTTCCCCGTGGGGCTTACCGGATGTGTTGGCAGGGATTGCCGTCATTGCCTATGCGGGTAACCATCTGGGGATTGGGCTGCGGGCCTATCTTTTCAGTCTTTTCCCCCTCCTGTGCGGGGTGCTGAGCCTTTATAGTCTCTGGTTTATGTTGGGGGCGACCAGTATTTGGTTTGTCAAGATTTATAACGTAACAGAGGTCCTACGGGGATTGCTCGATGCGGGCCGATTCCCGATCGTGGCCTATCCGGCAGCCTACCGGTTCTTTTTTACGTTCGTGATTCCGGTGGTCTTTTTGACCACAATCCCAGCCGAGGCCATGCTCGATCGCGTTTCTGGAGGCTGGTTACTGGCAACGGCTGGATTAGCGATCGCCCTCTTGTATTTCTCCCATCAGTTTTGGCAATTTGCATTGCGATTTTATACCAGTGCCTCTAGCTAATAAAATCTTCCAGCACCGTTGTCAGGACTATTTAACGCCTAGCCCAGCGGTCAGGCTGCTATTGGTACAAACAAGTTACTTTATCGATGCTTCCCAGGATGTCTATATGGACATTGGGGACATTGAGGACTGTCGCGATCGCACCACTAGCAAAAGGGGTCATCACTAAAGGGATAGGGACGATCGGGCCATTGCCCTGGCCAACGGAGTAAAACCACCTCTTCCCTGACCTGTTCCTTGGTTACAGTCGCAGCACGGGTACGGAAAAGGTCAATGCCCAGCACCTCATAGCCGAGTCCTTCTGCTAGTTCTGCGAGGAGTTGACCCGTCCGAATCATGACCCGTAAATAGGAGCGTTGATCACCGACCACATAGGCCAGTTGGGCACCGGCCCGTAAGACAGGGCGCAAATCGGCTAAATGTTTCGCCATCCCCCCAAAGTATAGTTTTACCGCCCGGTGGTAGGAGCGCTCAAACCCACTTGTTTTACCCAATTCAATCCGTCGAGCTTCAATTTCCTGGGCGATTGTTTGGATACCGGGATGCCGACTGACCCAGCGATCGTCGGTGTCTAATTTATACACATTGCGGCTATTAGAGCGAATCAAACGTTCCTTGAAGGTGCGCAAATCCGCCTTGGTTTTAATAAAGCCTAATAAGACCGATTCGAGGCGGGTTGTGCGGGTGTAATCCTTCTCGTTCGGATACGGGGGAGAAGTAATGACGGCATCGATCGCTTGGGGCGGGAGGATCGCTTGGATTTGGCGGGCATCTGCCGCATGAATCTGGCTGGGAACCGCCTTTAGCCCTTGCAATTGTCTTAAGTCCTGGGCGATCGTGCTGACTTCCTGGAGCCAAGCTTCAATCACGGGCGCATCTTCTTTTAATTTCCCTACCCCCACCTCTGGCCCAAAGCGCAGATTACTGATCGTGGTGACCAGCGCTTTTGCCAGGGCGAGCTTGAGATGGCGGGTATTTCCCGGAGGCGGATGCTGTGCGATCGCATCTAGAAGGATCAGGGTTTTATGAAGGGGCAGGGGGCTGATTGAATTCTTCAGGAGCAGTTCTTCGCAGGCAGGGGATAAGCAGCGTAGGGTGGCAGATTCTGCCATGAGAGCGGTGGCGGTGAGCGCAGTGTCTTGGGCGATCGCCAGCAAGGCATCGGGTTCCGGTGTCCAATCCAGTTTCACAGATCCGGCAAAGCAGGCCATTGGATTGGCCTCAATGCCCACGCTGGGAATCCCCAGTTTTTGGCACTCAACCACCGTTGTTCCCGTACCACAAAAGGGGTCAAGAACTTGTTGATTGGCACGAATGGCAAATCTGTTCAAATAGGTTTGCACCAGATGGGGAGGGAACGACAGCACAAACCGATACCAATCATGCACCATCCGGTCTTCTAAGCGCAGTTGATTAATCTCAGGCCGACCATAGTCCCCAGTTTGCGTTGAATCGAGTTCGAGTCTGTCAAGTGCATTAGACGGCACGATCGTGATTCCCTTGTTCCTAAACCAATCATCCTAAACCGATCACTAGTCGTGATTATGTCAGGATCGCCGTTATATATCCCCATCCTCCGATCACATTCCACCCCCCTGTTGCCCAAGAATTCTGTAGGGGCGGGTCGCACCAGCCTCTTATTGGCCAACCCATTGACCTCATTGACTCACATTCCACCCCCCTGTTGCCCAAGGATTCTGTAGGGGCGGGTCGCACCCACCTCTTATTGGCCAACCCATTGTCTGTATCGACCCGCCTCCATCGGGAGCAAGCCATCAACCGCATCGGCCCGCCCGCATCGGGAGCAAGCCATCATCTTCATCGACCCGCCCGCGTAACCCCATCCAGCCTGCGGCTATAATAGTACAAAGAAGCTATTCCGCCAACCCGATCGCGGTCCGCTCAAAAATGACCGACAGATTATTCGCTGGCATCGGGACCGTTTGGCGCAGGGAAAACTGGTGGGTCGCGGCCATCGCCGTCACCGCGTCAAGATCGCGGACCCCCCAATCCCGGTTTCTGGCGCGGAGATTGGCATCAAACTCGGCATTACTAGGGGCCGTGTGGCGTCCCCCCTGCATGAAAGGACCGTACAGGTAAAGAATGCCACCTACCGGCAGGATGCGTGCTGCGCCGGCAAGTAGACCCAAACAGGCGGACCACGGGGCAATGTGAATCATGTTGATATTCACGATCGCCCGAATGGGCTGCTGTTGTAGATCCAACCCTTGTAACGCATCAGGTAGCGGCGACTGCTCTACTGGCCAGCACGCCGCCTCGGCATCCAGGGCGATCGGGGGATACAAATTGGCCGCTGGGTAATGCTCTCGCCAGGCGGCAATACTGGCACGAGCCAAAGGACTGGGATCAGAAGGGAGCCACCCACGCGGGGCTAGACGGGGTGCAAAAAACATGGCATGTTCCCCCGTCCCACTCGACACCTCTAACACCGTACCGCTGGGAGGTAGAACGTCCTGGGGAACCGCTAGAATGGGGTCCCGGTTGCGTTGGGTGGCGGGTGCATGTTGGCGCAGATTGGCTACGTCAGATACGTTGGTCATGGGTGTTTGGCGTCAAACTATCTCATGCAAAGATCTATGAATCGACCGGTTCTCCGAGGGAGATGCTACGCGAACGCAGGGTTGTGGCACGATCGACCGCGACCCAGTGCCCCCTAGCCTGGTCCAGTGAGGTCCAGTTCAGTCCAGTTAAATTGATCATAGTGGGTGCTAGCCTTGTGACTGCTTCGATTGCTGCCAATTCTCTCCTGCCCTCTCTTCTCACGCCGAACGTGATTGCCACGAATGAGGCTGTTCTCTATGATGCCCAGGCTCAACATTGGCTCTATTTCTCACGCCCTGTGGCGGTTTTGGTCGCAACCCATTTGGCTGAGGTGAGCTCCGTTTTAGAAGCGGTCCAACAGGCCGTCGATCGCCAGGGCTACTATGCGGTTGGGTGGCTCAGTTATGAAGCAGCCCCCGCCTTTGATCCCAGTTTTGTTGTACAGCCGGACGTGGATTTTCCCCGCGCCTGGTTTGGCGTTTACTCAGCTCCTCAAACGATTCACTTACCCGCGATGCCCACCGCTCCGGTGATGCCTCCAGCCTGGTCAGCTACGATCACCCCGGCGGCTTACCAGCACGCCTTTGCCCGAATTAAGCACCATATTGCCCAGGGCGATACCTATCAGGTTAACTTTTCCCTGCGGCTGCGATCGCGCTTTACTGCCGATCCTTGGGCCTATTTCCAGCAGTTAATCCAGGCCCAGAACTGTCGCTATGGTGCCTTTCTCAATCTGGATGATTGGGCAATTTGTTGTGCTTCACCCGAACTCTTTTTTCAGCTTCACGATCGCACCCTTACCTGCCGTCCTATGAAAGGCACGGCTGGCCGGGGATTAAGTGATCACGACGATCACCAGGCGGCGGCAGCCCTCCGGGCCTCGGTCAAAAACCAGGCCGAAAATGTCATGATTGTCGATATGATTCGCAACGATCTGGGGCGGATTGCGCGACTGGGCACGGTCCACGTGACAGACCTGTTCGCGATCGAGCAATATCCCACCCTTTGGCAAATGACCTCAACGGTCCAGGCGTTAACCGATGCTAGTTGGGTGGAGGTTGTGCGATCGCTGTTTCCCTGTGCCTCCATTACCGGTGCGCCCAAAATCCGAACAATGCAGATTATTGCCGACTTAGAAGCCTCACCCCGCCGGATTTATACCGGCACGATCGGGATGGTCGCCCCCCAGCACTTTGCCCAGTTTAATGTGGCGATCCGGACAGTCTTAATCAATAAGGAGCAGCAACAGGCTGAGTACGGTACAGGTGGGGGTATTGTGTGGGATTCTGAGGTCACCAGCGAGTGGCAAGAATGTAGTACTAAAACGCAAGTATTGCAGCCCCCTTATCCACCGTTCGAGCTGTTAGAATCTTTGCGTTGGGACCCGGCAACTGGCTATTTCCTGCTGGATTTGCACCTGCAACGGCTCCAGCAATCAGCCCGTTATTTTGATTTTCCCCTCAATCTAGATCAAGTGCGCGCGTCGCTCAATGCCTTAACGCGATCGCTGCCCCCAACTCCCCACAAGATTCGCCTGCGGGTGGCGCGATCGGGCGTGATATCGGAAGAAGCAACGGTTTTATCTACACCAGCCAGCGATCGTCCTCTACAGGTCGGCTTTGCCCCGATGCCGATCGACCCCCAGAACGTTTTTTTGTATCACAAAACCACCCAGCGCACGGTTTATGAAAGCGCCCAACGGGCCTGCCCCCAGTGGGATGATGTCCTCCTGTGGAATCAGCGGGGAGAAGTCACGGAATCCTGCCGAGCGAACCTGGTGGTTGGATTAGGGGACCAGTGGTATACTCCTCCCGTCCAGTCGGGACTGCTGCCCGGAACCTTGCGGACCTGGTTGTTGCAGCAGGGCAAGGTACGGGAACGCACCCTATCCCGCGATGACCTAGCCCACTGTAGCCAGATTTACCTGGTGAATTCTGTGCGGGGGATGCAACTGGCCCAACTGATGCCGATCGCCGCACCGATCGCCCCCCCCAACGATCGCGCCTAGCCCCTGGGTGAAGCAGGCGTTAGCGGGCTACCACTAAACCGCGATCGGGCTGAGTAATTGGATATTGCTGAAGGCAAAGGTGATTGAGGTGGGGTCTTGCCCCGGCTCTTGGGTATGGACCACCTGGCGGGTCATGAGATAGTAGCCATCGACGGGTTCGTAGGTATCTTCAAAGCTAGCCAAACGCAAGACTTTTTGGGTTTCAGGATGGCTAAAGACAGCGTCATAGCGGGTGGCCGCATACCCCTGGGGGGTTTGCAGGCTTGCGTGATGGTTGATCGTAAAGGCCATCTGGCCCATCACCCGGTGAACCAAAACAATTTGGCGATCACGCACCCGATAGTGGGACCCCATTGCCTCACCCTGGACGAGAATTTCAACGGTGCCGTCGGCCTCGGTTTGCCCAAAGCTGAAGGTATTTTTGCCGTGGGCTTGCTCAAAGGACGATCGCCGCCGATGGGTGACCAAATCCCGTAGGCGGGCCTCCAGGTTAGCCTTAATATCCTCAGCGGTAATACCACTGACTGCGATCGTGAAATCAGGATTGACCTGGACTTGTCCGTGATGGGTCGTATCCCCCTGGGTGAGGGTCACATCCGCCCGGAAGCCAGGAAAGTCCGTGTCCCAGGTATATCGATTTTCGTAGGCGGCCCGGAATACTTCCCGCGCAGTCTGGGGAGTCGTCATACTGTCTCCTTACAATCCATCTACCTCCTAGTCTAGTCGCTGAGCGGTTAGGGCAGAGCAAGTTTTGAGGATGGATTTCTTTGCAAGACGATTAATATAGGGGCGGTTTCGCGGAGTTCAGTGATGGATACTTTGACGATTGAGAGGCTGTTTTAAAAGGGGGATCGCGGTTAAAACCGCGACTACGAACCTCGACGTTTGGCTGTCCTAAGTGTTACTTTGCGTTTATTTTGGCGACTGAAGTCGCCAAAACGACTGGTTTCTGGACCTTTTAAACACCCTCTAAGAGTATCACTACACACCGAGCCACTGGCAAGAATTAATTTTTCAAATACTACGCAGATAGTCGATTCTAATGATCGATGCAGTAGCTGTATATCTTAGTTAATTAAAAGGGTTGTTTGCTGATATTTGCAAGCTTTCTAGTCTAGCCCAATCGCGGTTGGTTCACCCAGAGCGACTACAATGCAGATATGCCTAAAGTTAAGTTGCGTGTTCGGTTATTCCTGTCCCACATGGCGGTCATGGTTGTGGGGTTAAGTACCCTACTCATGATTGGTAAGCTCTATACGCCCAAACTACTGATTTGGGAATTAGTGCGGTTGGAAGGGTTGGGATTTAACTTCAGCGTCGTTCGGCCCCGGTTGGTTGAGATTTTTCAAACGGCCTGGAGTCGCGGAGCCTTGTGGTCAGTCATTGTCGGCGGCGGGACGGCTGGCCTCATGAGCTACCTCGCGGCCCGCTGGATTGGCAAGCCCCTGCAACAGATGGAGGAAATTACCCGCAAGGTTGCCAAGGGCGAACTGGCAGCACGGGTACCCGCCTACCAAATTCCGGAACTAAACCGCTTAGCCGTTAGCTTTAACCGTATGGCCACCACCCTGGAAGGGGTAGAGCAGCGCCGCCGGGATTTGGTGAGCGATCTCACCCATGAACTGCGTACCCCACTCACGGTCCTGGAGGGGTATTTGGAAGGATTAGCGGATGGCACGATCACGCCCAGTCCTGAAATCTACCTCCGGCTGGCCAATGAGACTACCCGTCTGCGACGGCTCGTCAACGATTTGCAAGAACTCTCTAAGGCTGAAGCGGGTTACCTACCGATCCACACCCAGCCTTTTTCGCTTGCCCACCTGTTGACCAAGGTGACGGCTAAGTTCGCCGATCAGATCCCGGATGGGGGTCCCAGCTTGCAACTGAAGTGTTTTCCCGACCTGCCCCTCATTCTGGCCGATCCGGAACGGGTTGAGCAGATCCTCATTAACCTGCTGGGCAATGCCCTACGCTATACCGCCACGGGCAGCATTACCGTCCAAGCCTGGGTGGAGATGGGGCCGACGCGTCTGGCCTGGATTGCGGTGACTGATACGGGGCAGGGGATTGCCCCTGAGGATCTGCCCCATGTGTTTGAGCGCTTCTGGCGGGCCGATCGTTCCCGGAATCGGGACTCCGGCGGCACGGGCATTGGGTTAGCCATTTCCAAACGCCTGGTGGAATTACAGGGGGGGACGATCGTCGTCGAAAGCCAATTGGGGCAGGGCAGCACCTTTCGGTTTTCCTTGCCCCTCGCCTAGCACCGAGGCTGGCCAAAACCCGCTAGACTCAAGACAGTCTAGAGATCAGCATCCCTGACTGGCTACGGTCCTGGGGAACTTAGCCCCCGCAGTGGGGTTCCACCCGCCCCGCCCTAGCCAGGGTCGTTATCCGCCTCTAGACACGCTGATTACGAATGATTGTGGAGGTATTTCATGCCAGCGGTACTTGATCGGATTCCTGATGTTGTCTTTAAAACCCGCGTCCGCGACGAATCCGTTGAAGGTCCCAATCCCTTTCGGTGGCAGGACCGTACCACCCAGGAAATTTTTGGTGGTAAGCGCATTGTTCTCTTTGCCCTGCCCGGTGCCTTCACCCCCACCTGTTCTTCCACCCATCTGCCCGGTTACGATCGCAAATATGATGAAATCAAAGCCCTTGGGATTGATGAGGTCATTTGCCTGTCAGTAAATGACGCCTTTGTCATGTTCCAATGGGCCAAAAATTTAGACATCAAGAATGTCTTTATGCTGCCCGATGGGAATGGCGAATTCACCCGCAAGTTAGGGATGCTAGTGGACAAGGAGAACCTAGGCTTTGGTCCCCGCTCTTGGCGCTATTCAATGGTTGTTAACGATTGCCAGATCGAGAAGGTTTTCATGGAACCGGGCTTTAGTGATAACTGTCCCGAAGATCCCTTTGAAGTCTCCGACGTGGATACCATGTTGAACTACCTGAAGTCAGTTAAATCCTAGCCCTTTGTTCCCAGGTTGTCAGGATTTTCTCTGGACCCTCCGTGTCTCCGTGGTTTCCTGTTCGCCACAGAGGCACGGCGGATACGGAGGTGATCGCCAGCTAATAAAGGTGAGGGCCGCCCAAGATATACCTTTAGAGATACCCTACCCTCGATCCCGATTGCAAAGCGATTTCAGTCAAGCTACCTACCGTTAACCATCCCCCTCGCCATGCTCAGTTTTCAAGAGTTTTTTGCTGCCTGTACCGGTACCTGGAAAACCGAACGAATTTATCACTTTACTCAACAAGGGGGAAGTGAACGGTCCTATACGGAGTTTCGCGTGACGGCCCTCAATTTAGCTGCAAAACAAACCCTCTTGGCGGTGAACGACCCCATTCAATCCCGGTTGACGGCGAGTATGGAACAGATAGCAACCCATTGCCCTGGGTTCGCGATCGCCTTTGAGACCACATCGGAAACCGGGGAAGAAGTCTCTATGAGTCTCCAAGCCCTGTTTATCCCGGCGATCTATGTTCAGCCCCAGCCCCTAGAGGCGGCTTTACCGCCATTACCCCTCACTGCCCAGATTCCCAAGATGGGGGGGGATGAATGGCTACAAGGGTTTTATCTACGCGATCAGGGCTATTCTGAAACGGGTGCCATTACGGGACGCTTCACCTACCAACCCACACGCCAGACCTTGGAGATGACGACCTACTACCGGCGATCGGTGGCGGTGGATCAAATGCGCTTCATCGATAGCCAGACCCGCCTCCGGACGATCGTCACCTACGAGCGACCCAGCGAGCCAGAGCGGCCACCCACGCTCATCACTTTGGTGGGGTTTGGCCTCGAAAATCGCCAGGTGAGTGCCTAGGATCATGCGACGACGGGACTTCCTTCTCGCCGCGACGGGGGTGATGTTGCAACAGGGCCTCAGTGGCTGTCAGGGCGGTGCCAATACCCCATTGACCGTCCAGGCATTGAAAGGGTCACTGCCAGCCCAATTGCCCGATCGCTTTCAGCGCTATGCGGCGCAACTGGTGGAGCAACGTCCCCATTTGCAATTGACGCCGGTCTCCCAATTGGCTACCTTGTTTAACCAACTCCAGCAATGGCAACGTCAGGCCCAATCCCAGACCTCCCAGCCGCCCCCTTCACCCGCTTGGCTGCGATTCGGACCCCGACGGCCTACCGGCCATCCCGCCGATCTGGTTACTCTAGGAGATTACTGGCTTACGCCCGCGATTCGGCAAGGGTTAATCCAACCCCTCCAACCCCAGCATTGGTCCCACTGGTCCCAGGTGCCTGAACCGTGGCAAGCCCTGGTGCGCCGCGATCGTCAGGGGATGCTCACGCCCAACGGCGAAGTCTGGGCTGCCCCCTACCGTTGGGGTACCACCCTGATCGCTTACCGCGAGGCCGCCTTTCAACGCCTAGGCTGGGAGCCAACGGACTGGGCAGACCTTTGGCGATCGGAACTCCGGCAGCGAATTTCGCTCCTGGATCAACCCCGCGAAGTCATTGGTCTGGCGCTGAAGCACCTGGGCTATTCCTACAATGAGGGGGATTTGGAGCGCATCCCCGACCTGCGATCGACCCTGCGCACTTTGAACCAGCAGGTCAAATTCTATAGCTCGGACACCTACCTCCAACCCTTGTTGTTGGGGGATACCTGGCTGGCGGTGGGTTGGTCCAACGAAATTTTGCCCCTATTGGACTACAATCGGGGCATTCGGGTGGTGATACCCCGATCGGGCACAGCGATTTGGAACGATCTCTGGGTCCGTCCGTCCCGACCCCCAGGGCAGGCTGTAGACTCCGCCCTCACCGATGCCTGGATCAATTTCTGCTGGGAAGCCGATATTGCTGCCCAACTGGCCCTGATTACCCGTGCCGCCTCCCCGATCGTTGCTACCCCCGATCGCAGCCATCTGCCCAATAAGTTACAACAGCGATCGTTGCAATTGCCCCCCCCGGACCTGCTCCAACGCTGTGAATTCCTCCACCCCCTAGGGGCCACTGCGATTGACCAATATCGCCAACACTGGTTAGATATGCGCCAAGGCACGATTAGCTAGGCAAGCGGCTGGCCCGTCCCCCCAGGTTAGGAGTGGGTCAGTCCTAAAGTTTAGGGGTGCGGAGAGGCGCTAACATCCTCCCGCAAGCGCCGGATGACCGGGGAAATCATCCGTTTCTCCTTGGGGGACACGGCGCGAACGGGCTGAGCTAGCCGCAGCCCTAATCTTCAGCTTGACAGACCACACGGCGTCTTACTGGCTACGCTATTGGGGCCTAGAGACGGGGTACTGTAATTGCCAGCAATATCGGGAAAGTCTGAAGCTAGGAAGACCCATGGCGCAAATACTGGACGGATTACGAATCAACGCCGAGCGGCTGGCCCAGTCGGTAGAACAGTTAGCCGCGATCGGGCAATTGCCCGGAGGGGGCGTGCGCCGGATCGCCTATACCCCCGAAGACTTGCAGGCCCGTGCCCAGGTGCAAGCCTGGATGGCAGCAGCCGGGATGGACGTGCGCACCGATGCCGCAGGCAACTTGATCGGCACCTATCCCGGCACCAACCCTGACTTACCCCTACTGATGACCGGCTCCCATATCGATACGGTCCCCACCGGAGGGCGCTACGATGGGGCCTTTGGGGTTCTGGCGGCCCTGGAGGCCGTCCGCACTTTGGCCGAACAGCCGCTCCGCCTACGGCATTCCCTGGCCGTGGTTGTCTTCACCGATGAAGAGGGCAGCATGATTGGCAGTAAGGCGATCGCGGGTAGTGTGGTTCCCGACCCCGCGTATTATCGGCGATCGGATGGCGAAGATATTCGCACCTGTCTCCAGCGGATCGGTGGCAACTGGGACGAGATCGCACAAGCCTATTTGCCCCCCGGTCGGATAGCCGCGTTTGTCGAACTGCACGTGGAGCAGGGACCCGTCCTGGAAAGTCAAGGTCAGCAGATTGGCATTGTTGAGGGGATTGTGGGCCAACGGCGCTATCAAATCCAGATCACGGGGCGAGCTAACCATGCGGGGACCACCCCAATGGATTTACGGCAGGATGCCCTGGTTGCTGCCGCCCAGGTCGTGCTGGCGGTCCAGGCGATCGGCCAGACGCCGGGGCAACAGGTGGC
This sequence comes from Trichothermofontia sp., assembly GCF_053493415.1. Taxonomy (NCBI): domain Bacteria; kingdom Bacillati; phylum Cyanobacteriota; class Cyanophyceae; order Leptolyngbyales; family Trichocoleusaceae; genus Trichothermofontia; species Trichothermofontia sp. The sequence continues at coordinate 45,415 of NZ_JBRCAD010000010.1, forward strand.
TACGGTGGGGATGCTCCATGTTTTTCCGAATGCCGCCAATGTCATTCCCGGACAGGTGGACCTGAGTGTGGATCTGCGGGATCTGGCCAATGCCCACCTGGATCAGTTAGTGGCCCAACTGGAGCAACAGTTAACAACGATCGCAGTCCAAACCCAAACCCAGATCCACCTCACCCCTTGTCTGAAAAACGATCCGGCCCTGGCTCACCCAGCGATTCAGCGGGCGATCGCCCAAAGCTGCGAGGCATTAACCCTCAGCTATACCTATTTACCCAGCCGTGCCAGCCATGATGCCCAGGAAATTGCCCGGATTGCCCCGATGGGGATGATTTTTGTACCCAGTGTGGCAGGGCTGAGCCATGCAGAGGCCGAATACACCACCCCAGAGCAATGTACAGCGGGGGCCAATGTCCTCCTCCAAACCTTGCTGCGGCTCGATCAGCTAACAATCAACGATCGTGAAGTTTGTCGTAACGACTTCAGTCGTCCGACGGTTCGGTAAGGGATAGGCAATTGGCTCAAGCGTCTGGTGTAAGGGAGATGACTATCCCTCAAAAGCTGGAAAAACATTGTCTGCCCAGCAGTCTGAGTCCGGCTATACAACACCTGCAAGTGTTTATTTGCATACTGTATACTTAGGATTTACTGAAATAAATGGTACTTCCATGAATTGGCGGTTGCGGCAGTTTAACTACCCCCAACCGAGGAGACTACGTTCTTTGTGAGGGCAAAATTTGTATGTTTCGCGGTGCCCTAACGCTAACTTGTTAAATTCAGTACAGCCCTTCCATGCTTGGTGAGGTACAGGCAAGGGGCTTAAGCCCCTTGTTCACAAGGCTTGACAGTACTTCATTAGGGAGGGAAGGGCTGTATGCTAATACCCCCTGTCAAGATCGATGATCAAGGTACTACCCATATTGATAGCAGCCAACATTCAACTGCAAGCGCTAGTAAACACGGCAAAAATTATCAAAAATAAAATATGTACAACTTAAAAGTTGTCATTATTGGTGCGGGCATTGGTGGGCTGACAACTGGCATTGCCCTCCGGCGGCTGGGCTATCAGGTCGATGTCTACGATAAGGCCAGCGCACTCCGGCCAGCAGGGGCTGGCATTTCCCTGTGGTCAAATGGGGTGAAAGTCCTGAATTACCTTGGCTTAGGTGAGGCGATCGCCCGGATAGGGGGGCAGATGGAGCGGATGGAATACCGTTCCCATCAGGATGAATGTTTGAGCGCGATCGACCTGGCTCCCCTATTTCTCCAGGTTGGCCAACGTCCCTATCCCGTATCGCGCACGGAACTCCAGCACCTCCTCCTAGAGGCTTTTGGCGTTGAGGCGGTGCATCTGCAATCGCAATGCATTGCTGTTGAGCAAGATGAGGCGGGGGTAACAGCGATCTTGGCCGGGGGCGATCGGGTGACTGCCGATGTGCTCATTGCCGCTGATGGGATTCATTCGGTTTTACGCGACTATGTGGTGGGCAAGCCAGTTACCCCGCGTTATGCCGGTTATGTGAATTGGAATGGGTTGGTTGCTGGTAGCCCTGCGCTGGGAGATGCCCATACCTGGGTCTTGTACGTGGGCGAGGGCAAACGCGCCGCCATGATGCCCGTGGGCGGCGATCGCTTCTACTACTTTTTTGGCGCACCGATGCCGCAGGGCACGACCCGAGAGCCGTCCCAACGGCAAGCCGAACTCGCCCAGGTGTTCGCCGGGTGGCCTGATCCGGTCCACAAGCTGATCGAGCGTCTTGATCCCTGGCAAACCAATCGCCTAGAGATTCACGATCTTGATCCCCTACCCCAGTGGGTGCGAGGTCGGGTGGCCCTGTTAGGGGATGCGGCCCACGCCTCTACACCAACCTTAGGCCAGGGCGGTTGTCAGGCAATGGAAGATGCGATAATCCTGTCTCATTACCTAGTCACCACCAACCTGGGGGTGGCGGATGCCCTCCAGCGCTATCAAGCAGACCGCCAGGAACGCACGGCAGCCCTGGTCCTCAAGGCCCGCAAACGGGCTGATGTTATCTATGGCAAAGATCCGGCAGTTACCCGCCAATGGTACGACGCCCTACGGCAAGAACCGGCCAGCGAAGTCATCCAGGCCCTGGCCCGTGTTATTCTTGCAGGTCCCTTTCACTAACCCCCCGTCCCTTGTCTGCATCTCTCGCTCAACAACCGTTAGCAACAGGTATTTAAAATCGGCCTATGTTAGTTACCAAACAACCTGTATTCCGTCGCTTTTGGTATCCCGTGATTCCGGTTGCGGCGCTGCAAGGGGGACCACAATCATTTGTCCTACTCGGACAGCCACTGGTGATATGGTTGGATGCGGCAGGGCATCCCTGTGCGGTTGAGGATCGCTGTTGCCACCGTTCCGCCAAACTCTCCCTGGGAAAGGTGGATGGGGGAAAGATTACCTGTCCCTATCATGGTTGGCAGTTTAACGGTCAGGGAACCTGTGTGAAGGTCCCCCAGAAGGGGTGTACGATCGCGCCCAGTTATCGCGTGCGGGCCTATGCTTGTACCGAACGCTATGGCTATGCCTGGGTTTGTTTAGCAGATGAGCCATTGGTGGGGATTCCTGACATTGAAGAGACGCAAGACCCAGCCTATCGCAGCATCCATGAGTTTTATGAAACCTGGCAGTGCGCTGGCCTGCGGGTAATGGAAAATGAGTTTGATTTGGCCCATCCGGCCTTTGTTCACCAGGGAACCTTTGGGACTGAAGAACACACAACCCCCGATTGTCTGACGTTTACGGAAACCGAATGGGGGTTACATGTACATGGGGTTTTAGGCGTCGTTAATCCCGCACTCCAACAGCAGAATTTGCAAATGGATACGGGGGAAACGGTACGTACTTTGGATATGACCTGGTTCATGCCATTTACGGTCAAACTGCGAATTGCCTACCCCAATGGTCGGGTACATATTGTGGTGAATACGATGACCCCGATCGCGGATGATATGTCCCAAATGGTGCAGTTTTGTGTTCGCAACGATACGGAAGCCGATACCCCCGCCGCCGATGTCATCGCCTTCGATCGCGCTGTTACCCTGGAGGACAAGCGAATTCTGGAAAGTACGGATTTCGATGTCCCCCTGAGTCCTAACCGGGAGCAACATATTTTCACCGATAAACCAGGCTTGTTGATGCGTAAGAAATTTGCGACCCTGCTCAAAGCCCACGGGGAAGTGGAACAAACCCGGGAAAGGGAATGCCCGGGTTCCGATCGCCCTCAGCCAGCGGATTGGTCCGTCAAACAAGCCAGTTAATCCATGCTTCCTATGACAGCCCTATGACAGCAATCACTTCTACCCCAACATCTGGCCCTCAGGCATATCGAGCATCCTTATTAGATTTTATTGACGATCCTTTCTACACACCTGAAGCGGATTGTGTGCGTTTTTTCCCAGATGGATTGTTGGTTACTGATCAGGGGCGGGTTCTGGCCATCGGTCCCTATGAGGAACTGGGCGATCGCTATTCGGCGATCCCGGTGACGGCCTATCCAGGGATGTTAATCCTGCCGGGGTTTATTGATATTCATATCCATTACCCCCAAACGGAGATGATCGCCGCTTTTGGTGCACAATTGCTGGAGTGGCTAGCCACCTATACCTTCCCCACGGAACGCCAGTTCAAAGATCGGGCTTATGCCGAAAAAGTCGCTGATTTTTTCCTTGATGAATTGCTTCGCAATGGGACCACTACTGCCCTGGTTTTTGCTACGGTTCATCCAGAGTCGGTGGATGCCTTCTTTGCGGCGGCTGAGCGGCGGCGGCTATGTATGATCGCTGGGAAGGTGATGATGGATCGCAATGCCCCTGATTTTTTGTTAGATACGCCGGAATCGTCCTATCAAGAAACCAAGGCCCTCATTGAAAAATGGCATAAAAAAGGCCGGTTGCGCTACGCCGTGACCCCTCGGTTTGCGGGAACTTCCAGCGAGGCCCAGTTGCAGATGGCGGGGCGACTCTTGCAGGAATATCCTGATGTTCACCTGCATACCCATCTTTCGGAAAATCGGGATGAGGTGGACTGGATAAAAACCCTTTTCCCCAAGTGTTGTTGCTATTTAGATGCCTACGATCGGGCCGGTTTAGTGGGGCCGCGATCGGTCTTTGCGCATGGGATTCATTTGACCCAGGCTGAATTCCAACGGCTATCGGCAGCCCAAGCCGCGATCGCCTTTTGCCCAACCTCGAACCTGTTCCTGGGGAGTGGTCTGTTTCCCCTGGAGCAAGCCAAATCAACGGCAACCCCGATCAAGGTGGGCTTTGGGACTGATATCGGGGCGGGCACCAGTTTTTCGATGTTTCAAACTGCCAATGAAGCCTATAAGGTAGCCCAACTGCGCGGTCAGAAACTCACCCCGTTCCAGGCTCTCTATTTAGCAACCTTGGGCGGTGCCCACGCCCTAGGCCTCCAGACCCAGCTTGGCAACTTCGAGGTGGGGAAGGCGGCTGACTTTATTGTGGTGGATATGCGGGCTACTCCCCTCATGGCCTTCCGGAATTCCGCCCCGACCCCCACGACGATCGCGGCCTTGGCAGAGGCTACCTTTGCCCTGATTATGCTGGGGGACGATCGGGCGATTCACGCCACGTATGTCCTGGGTGAACTGGCCTATGCAAAGTCGTCACTGGCTCAGCAGGCATTGAGGTGATCGCAAAATACCAGAAAAGTGGGATGCACCCGCAGCCATCGTGCTACGAACAAACCACTCGGAACCCAACAAAATTACCCCGGAAGGTTTCCACATTGCGATGACGGCTGATCGATCGACACTGGCGGGGATAGGCATTCCAGGCTCCCCCCCGCAGCACCCGGTAGTGGGGAACCGACGTGGCAGGCTCCCCCCCAGGCGTTGTCCAGGCTTCGCCCTGGGTCGGCGCATTCCCATAATTGGGATGCCAATGATCCAGGCACCACTCCCTGACATTGCCGTGCATATCGTAGAGGCCGAAGGCATTGGGCGGGTAACTCCCGACGGGGGTGGTTTGGGTGCAGCATTGGCCCCGTAGTCCTGGATCGTAGCTAAAGGCTCCGCAACAGTTGGCCAGCTTGGTAGTTATCTGCTCCCCGAAGTGGAAGGGGGTGACGGTCCCGGCCCGACAGGCATATTCCCATTCGGCCTCGCTGGGTAATCGGTATAAGCGTCCCGTTTTGGCCGCGAGCTGCTGACAAAAGGCGACGGCTTCTAGCCAGGATACGGTTTCGATCGGGTGATCGGGATGGCGGAACCAGGCCGGATTCTGGGGCATGAGGGCTTTCCACTGGGCCTGGGTAATGGCGAAGCGCCCCATGAAAAAGGCCGGGAGGGTCACCCAGTGGGCGGGCTGGGCCTCGGCGTCACTACTCGTGGCCGTGGTTGCCCCCATAAGAAAGCGGCCCCCAGGGATCTCGACCATCTCCAACTCAACCCCAGGTGCTAATGCCTCCCGAAAGAACCGAGCCTGGCGTAATTGCCGTGCGCGAACCTGCCCCTGGGCATCCACGGTAATGACTTCAAATTCCGATTGCTGTAGCCATTGGTAAGTCCCGGCTAGAGCGGAGGTTGGCTTTGGCGGGGCCAGGGTGGCGATTGGTGGGGGCACGATCACGGGGGTACCGACTGTGGCCATTGGGGTGGGTTGCGATCGGCCACTGACCTGCTTCAGGCTCAGGGCCACGGCTGGTTGTACCAAGTCCTGTAACACAGCTTCCGCCGTGGCATAACGGTGCTTAATGGGTTTAGCAATCAAACGATCGAGCACTTGAGCCAGCGCCTCACTCACGGGATTACCCTGGAGGGCATCCCGCCAAACCCAGGTGGCATCCCCATAGGAATAGAGATCGAGGGGATTGCAACACCCCGTCAGGAGGGTAATGCTGGTAACCCCCAGGCTGTAAAGATCGCTGGCGAAACAGGCTTTGCCGCTTTCCTGTTCCGGGGCACTGTAGCCCAGGCTATAGATCTTAGTGCCGGTGGCACGCGGTCGCCCCTGGGCCATCCCCGCTGCCCCAAAGTCCACCAGCACCCAGTCCGTGGGCCGCGATTGGGAGCTGGGGGGGATGGCCCCGCCGCGCCAGATCAGGTTATCGGGCTTGATATCGCGGTGGATTACTTGGTGGGCATGGACAAACTGAAGGACCGGCAACAGGCTTTGTAAGAGCGATCGCACCTGGGCTTCCGTAAACACGCCCTGCTGCCGTAGGTGTTGGGTGAGGGTTTGCCCAGCCATGAATTCCTGTACCAAATAGGAATGGCCCTCCTGGGTAAAGTAGGCCAACAGGGCCGGAATTTGGGGATGGGTGCCCAAGAGTTCCAATCGCTGGGCTTCCTGGTGAAACAGTTGCACCGCTTTGGGAAAGTTCCCCTGGGTTGGATGGGCTAAGTAAAGTTGCTTAATGACACAGGGGGGGCGAGAGGGCTTATGTTCGTCGATTGCTCGGAAAGTACGACCAAACCCGCCCTGTCCGATCGCCGCTACTGCCCGATAGCGATCGGACAGTAGTAAACGCGCACCGCAGTGCATACAAAAGCGGGCATTCCCATCCGGAAGGTGGGGGTGATGGCAGTCAGGATTGAGACAGTAGCCCATAGAGCGGTAATCCCTAACCGCTTTAGTGGGCATTCTAGAACGTCAGGCCGCTCTTTAAGCTTAATAAAATTGGGAATTCTGAGTTTTGGGAGGGGGCAACCCCAACCGGGCTGAGGAAAGATTGGCTCAGGCCAACACCTCTCGCCCGGTCCCAGCGTAGTTAACCGCAGGGCGACGGGCTGTCAAGTCCCGTTGGATCGCGCGGTGTAACCAGGGGGGTGGGGTGCCCTGGAGGACCATGCAGAGACGATCGAGGGCATCCGTCATTTTTTCCAAATCAGAAATTGCTTGAATGGGGGTGATTTGGTTTTGGGGTAAGCGTCCAATCGCCCGATCGCGGATATCTGCCACATAGACCAGCGCACAATCGGCGATCGCGGCAATTTTAGTCGCCAGGGGATCGGAGTAACCCGGAGTCATTGGATAACTGGGAAACTCACAGGTCTCTAGCCAGCGATAGCCCCGTGCCGATACCTCATAGATCACCAGCCGACTGGCCCAACCCAAGTGGGCGTTGATGTGCACGAGATCTTGTGTGGCAAAGGCAACTTTCACAGCTTAACCCCTTCACTCGGCTAGGATGGGCGGCCACCAGGCGAATCCAGAGACGGATCGTAACGCTGAGGGTAGATAGCTCAAGTTATATCTGACGATCGCAGGCTAAGACTGCATCGAAACACACACTTCCTGGCCAGTTGGGATGAGGGGGGCGTTGGCTTCAGGTACGGGTGTAGCGGAGGAGGGTTTCCAGGCGATCGATCACCGAGGTATCCCGCTCCGGTAGGGGGCTAGCGAGCAGGGCTTGACACAGTTGGGGCAGGGTGCAGGTGGCTTCAATTTGCCCCTTGAGGTTACCCTCCGGTGAAATGTGTTCGATAAAGACTTGGAAGCACTGAGCGGTGAGGCTGGGGTCAGACAGTACCCCGCTCAAAATGCACCACAGGAGTTCGTAGTGAATCATGAAGATAGGTTCGTCGTCGCCAGGGGTTTCTTCGCTGGCCACGTAGAGCATCCGGATAATGGCCTGTTGGTAGGGTTCGGCCAAGGCGGCCTCTGCTAGGGCATTGGTTAATACGGTTTGATCAAACACCAGAAGGCCGGGCGTTGGGATGTCAGCATCCATGTCTAGGTCATCTTCACACTCATCCAGATCAGGATTGCCCGGTGTATAGCCCATCGGCTGGTAGCGGAGGAGTTCGGCTAGGGCAGCGTCACGATCGGTGGGGAGAAACTCCCAGAGGGAAATGGCCGCATCCAGCATCTCGGTAATATCGGCTTTGGGACAACCATTGGCATCTAGGAAGCGGTTGTCAAACGCCGTTGTCCAGGTTTGCCAAAATACCTGTTCATCGGGAGATTGGCCGATCGCTTGGAGATTAGCGAGGGCATCTTGGCCACTGAGGGCACAGATCACCTGATGCAACTTCAGGCGCAGGCGGGTCTCACGGCGGTTGAGGGGGAGGTGGGTTTGGGTGACAGCCAACTGTTGCAGGCTGTCGTAGAAACTGAGAGTCATGGGAGTCGCTCATGGGTAGGGGTGATTATGCGTTTCTATTACTAGAATGCCCTAGACTAGGGCTTCAGCATACGCGATCGTGTCTAAGTTGGCATCAAACTCAAAAAAACCTTTAGACTTGAGCCAATGGTTCCGGAAATTCCGATACAAAGAGAGACACGAACTCGAAATCCTGACTATTAAAAAGACCTCGATCGCTGAGTTTGAGTTCCGGAATCACCCATAACGCCATAAAGGAAAGGGTTATGAACGGGGCACTGAGGGCAGATCCCAATTGTTTCGCCCCTGCATCCAGGTGGGCATAGCGAGCCGCCACGGTTTCGCCATCTGGATCACGCATGACACTCAGCCCCCACTCACTGGCGGAATCAGCACAACCTCATCCCCTGGTTGCAACACCGTGTCTGGTTCGACAAATTGCAAATTAATGCCAAAGCGGGTCACACTGCGCCATTGTTCCAGTTCCGGATGTTCCGCAAGCAAGCGATCGCGCACAGCGGCTACCGGCGTCCCTGGAGGAAAGGTGAGGGATAATTCCGGCACGCCATAGGCTTCCTGGTAGGCAGCAAACAGTTTGACGGTGATGGTGAGAGTATCAGACATAAGATTTAGCAAAGATTGAGCAGGTTAGTAAACACCAAGACACCAAGGCACCAAGCGAGCACGGAGAGGAAGGATAGCGCTAAAATTCAAGATTCAAAATTCAAAATCTAGGTTTCTCCCACGAACGGAGTGGCCCACAGTTCCCAGTTTTCCTTGTTGAAGGGCGATCGCCATTTTTCGATGAGGGCCAGTTCCAGTTTTTGGCGGGCGCGGCGATCGCGGGGGGCATGGGGCCAAAAGCGAATATTGACGGTGACGGGTAAATCGTGGGGACGGTGGGCGGCGAGGTAATTGTGGAGATAGCGTTTACAGTCGTGTTCGCCTTTCCAGCGTTGATTGGATTTGATCGTTTCTCCCACATAGAGCAAGAGGGGTAACTCATCATCGATGACAAAATACAGGGCCGCTACCCCCGTACTGTCGAATTTGCCCCGCCAAAATTCTGTGTTTTGAGGGGGCAGTTGAAACGGGTCGATCGTCCAAGGCTTGGGGGTACTTTCGGTGGGAATTTCCTGCCTGGTGAACAGGGTGCCTTGGGTGAGGACAGGGGTTTGGCGGACCTGCTGTTGGAATTGAAAAACGCGCTGTTTCCAGGCTTGCAGCGCCGCCGCACCCATGCGGAGAGGTTCCGTCGGACACTGGTAGGTGCTGAGGGCTTGTTCACGGACTGAAAAGAGTGACAATTGCTCCGACATGGGGTTACCCGTGGCGACTTTTTTGTTGCTGATACAGGTCTTTGAACCGTTGCTGTTGCTGGCGATGATCCACGATCGGCATCACGTAGCCACAGCGATCGCACTCCCCTGGAGCAATCTTCCCGGTTACCAAGGCTTCCGTTTCAACACCGCGCAATTCCGGTAACCACTGGCGAATATAGTCGGCTTCCGGATCAAATTTGCTGGCCTGACTGGCGGGATTAAAAATACGCAAGGGTTTCGGGTCCATGCCACAGGAAGCACTCCACTGCCAGCCGCCATTATTGGACGCTAAATCGCCATCAATCAGGTGTTGCATAAAGTATTTTTCTCCCCATTGCCAATCGATCAGCAAATCTTTGGTTAAAAAGCTGGCCACAATCATGCGACAACGGTTATGCATCCACCCCGTCTCATGCAATTGGCGCATGGCAGCATCAACGATCGGGTATCCCGTCCGACCTTCACACCAAGCTTGAAAATAATCCTCGTTATTCTCCCAAGGAAAATCGGCAAAGGTGCGATTGTAGGGGCCTTGGGTGAGTTCGGGGAAATGGTACAGGGCGTGGTGATAAAACTCCCGCCATGCCAGTTCTTTTTGCCAGGTTTCGATACTGGTCCGGGCTTCATCGCTGCGGGCCTGGGCAGCCACATCACTCGCCGCCTGCCACAGGGTCCGAATCCCGATCGCGCCCAATTTCAACGCCGCACTCAGTTGCGAGGTTCCGGCCACACCGGGAAAATTCCGTTGTTCAGCATAGGTCGTTAGGGCACGATCGCAAAAATCATCCAGTAGTCTCTGGGCCGCAGCTTCCCCTGGCTCAATCAGTAAGTCACCTTCCCAAGGGAATCCCAACGCCTTAGCTGTGGGCAATTGGGTCAAGCAACTGGCTTGCTCCGCCTGGGTCTGTTCCGCTGCGGTTAGCCCCTGGAGGGATGACGGGCGATCGCAGGGAGGGGCTTTGGGATGGCTGGACCAATTTTTCCAGAAGGGGGTATAGACGGTGTAGGGTGTCCCGGTGGCGGTGGTAATGGTGTCAGGAGCGTGCATTAAATGATCCCAGGTTTGGCGCGTGGCAATGCCCTGGGCCTGGAGGGCGGCGGCAACTTGAGCATCCCGCGATCGGGCGTAGGGTTCCCCGTCCAAATTCCAGGCAACATGGGTAGCCCGGAGGGCCGTGGCGATCGCGGGAATGGCCTGCACGGGATCGGCTTGCAGGAACAGCAGTTGACTGCCTAGGGCCTGATAGCTAGTTTGGAGGGATTGCAGACAACCGAGGAGATAGGCAATCCGCACGGGGGCAATATCATCCTGCTCCAATAGGTTGGGATCAAAGCAGAACACCCCCACAACCTTGGGACTGCGTTGACAGGCGTGGGTGAGTCCCCAGTTATCCGTCAGGCGCAGATCGCGACGATGCCAAAAAAGAATGAGGTCAGGCATAGTAAAGCAGGAGCGATATTAGAATTGTCGCCGAGCAAAGATCAAACTTGCCAGGAGCAATAACAACAGGGTATAGAGCACAGCATAGCCCGCACTGGAGGCCAACATCAGGGGATCGGGTATGGCACCGTAGACAGCTTCGTTCCTTAAGTTGAGGCGACTCAGATCCGGCAAAACTAGATAAAATCTTTGAATGATTTCTTGTAGTCTAGGGTTTTTACTCAGGGCAGCTAGGGCAACAATATCACGGCTGAGGTGTCCCATCAGGTATACAGCAAAAGTCATTAGGGTTGCGAGTAAGGGGCTGGTAAATACCCCGAATAAAATGGCGACAGCAGTGATAAGGGAAAGTTCAAGAAAGAGATAGAAAACAGCGACTAAAAGACTAACTATCGGATAGCTAATATTATTCAAAGTTAGGATTAGAAAGTAGATGGCTGTGGTAGCCAGGACCAGCACCGCGACGACGGCTGACAGACCAATGTGCTTACCAAAAATGAACTCCGAGCGACTGATTGGCTTAGACAACATGACTAGAACAGTACGTTTGTCGATTTCCTTATTAACCAAACCTGTACCAACGAAGACGGTCACGAGTAACCCCAGTAAACCGATCGCGGCCATGCCCAGATTCAGCAAGATCCGATCTTCTTCGCCTGCTGATACCCAGGGTAGGAGTTGATTAGCCGCCGACAGAAAAATGGCAAAGAGTGCAATCAAGTACAGGACGCGATCGCGGATCACTTCCTGGAACACATTGGCCGATAGAACAAAGATTCTACCCAGATTCACCGTTATCTTCTCCTTCGCACCGGGATGGTTAGCAATCTAAACGAGTATCCAAACTAGAAAGCTTAGCTATTTTAGCGATCCGATAAACTTAGGGCAACCCATTTTTCCACAATAAAATAAAATCGTAACCAACAACTGAGGAGTAAATTTCCTAGGAACAACAGCATGATATCACGACGATTATCAATAATTTTTTGGCGGCTTTTGGGATCTGAGTCAGATTCCGAAAATCGCACCCCTGGGTCATGGAGTTTGGGCCAAAGGGCGATCGCGACAGAAATAAGAGGCCAACTGGCTGCCGTATAGATCAGCACGAGATTAGGATGATCGAGGAGCCAACCTTTGAACAAAACGAAACAGACAAAAATCCCTGTAAGCCAAGGGCCAATGAAAAACTGTTGCGCGATCGATACTTTTTTGGGATTTTGAAAAGTCCACCAATGAAGACTAATAATAGCAAAAATCCAGCCTAAGGTTTCCAGGATGAACTTAAGAAATCGAGCATTAGCTAAGTAAGAAAGCAAAAAAGAAAATATACTGACTAGGGCAAAAGTTTGCCAAGAAGAGGTTTGTGGTGGGATAAGAATATCTACTTTTTTCTTGAGAAAATCATCAATTTTCTTGAGTTTTTGTATGATGTTCTTCATGGCTTCACCCAGGCTCTAATTCTTAGGTAATTAATCAGGAGAATTAGAATCAGACAAGCGGTAAGTTGACTTAGGAAGGTAGCCGTAATAACTGTGCCGGTGAGATCAGGTAGTACAGGCCCCGCCTGCTGACGGTTTTGGACTTGTTTTTTGTAGGATAAATAGATTTTACTAGGGGATGGGCCGATAGTACGATCGACGGCTGCTTCAGGCAGGGATAATAGGTTTTGCAATAAGCCTAATCCGATTCGTTTGATAATGGCATTACCTAAAAATATAGCGAGATAAATCAAGACAAACATCACATGATTGATTAAAATAGGTTCTTGTAATTCCTTGTCAAAAAGGCTAAAACGCGTGAGGAGTTTTTGAACCTGATCTGATAAGAAAGGCTCGATCGAAAAGAATACTAACCAACCAATGGCAGTAGCAAATAAATTGCTGATGGTTCCATACTGCACGCTGGTCCGCTGACTCCACTTTTGTTTACGATGCAGCACCCAACTTTCGATCGTAATCGTGATCAACAACAAGAGGACCTGAATTAATAGCAAGCGTACCCACAATCCAATCGCGGTCACGCCATCTGCTCCTGTTAACCCGTTGTCCCTAGCCTAGCGGTTGACGGCTAAATTGGGTAGAGGGCAAGAGGAAATAAGGAAGTAGAAGAGGGGCAAGAGGCGCGTTTATGCACAGATAACAGATAGTGGGCAGCCGGGCTTGCCTAGGCCAATGGGTGACTGAGAATCGGGAAGGTCGAAATAGAACGATTGTTCTGTAATAAGAGCAAGGAGGATGAGAATGATGGACAACGCAGAACCCAAACTCAGGGACATTACCAGCAAGCGGGATCGGCTAGAGGCGGAGTCAACTCAGTTTACCAAGCGATTCAGCGTTGAGTATCCTCAAGAATCCATAGCTGGCGATCGATGATTCTCTGGGAGAGGCTAGGGATAAGGCCCTGTAGTCGTGAAATAGGGTGTTCTTTATCTTGTTGATTGGTTCGTAGGACAATCTTAAACTTCATACACGGGCTGTAGTTGAATGGGTTGCTTGGTTGCTTGATGGATGGTGGGGATGGGAAGGGTGAGGGCAACGATGTCGTAGGGTTTGATGGGCATGGTGCAGTTCCCTAATAAGGGTAGGGGCGGGTTCGCCGTTATGTTTGCCTACCTACGGACAATCTTAATAAACCCGCCCGGTGGTATCTGGGCATATTCAAGATCACGTATATCTACAGTAATTCTAATTTTTTCAGATGGGAGACTCATGGGTTCTATCTTGTTCTTAAGCAAACAATAACCGTCCCTTTGGCTCTGGAATTGAGCGTCCTAATAATTGGGCGGTTTCAATCCATTCTTGAATAATGATTTCAGCATTTTTGACGGCTTCTTGATAGGTCGCACCATCGGCGGCACAGCCAGGGAGTTCGGGAACTTCAACGATAAAGGCTTGATCGACTTCACTCCAGTAAATGATGAGGGCATAGCGGGGTGTCATGTTATTAGGCGTTGATTAGTTGGGGTTCATGGAGAAGCAGGAGCAGTTGGTGGGCGGGGATGGTTTCCATTGCGTAGGTATGGCCCTGGTTGTCGGCGAAGTCGATGAGGAAGGCTTGGCCGTCAAAGGGCATGGTGCAGTTCCATAATAATGGTAGGGGCGGGTTTGCCGTGATTTTTGACTGCCTACGGACAACCTTAATAAACCCGCCTGGTGGCATCTAAGCTGACTGCATGTCGTCTTCTCTTCATGCCAGTTGCAGGGATTGGCCAAAGAGTTGCGGTTTGGGTAGGGGATTACCCTCATCTAGGGTGGATTCGGTGAGCAGTTCGAGGACTTCTTGGGCGTTCTGGAGGGCTTCTTCGTAGGTGTCGCCGTGGGTGTGGCAATATTCACCCCATTCTGGCAGACTCACGACATAACACTGATCTGCTTCTGACCATTGGATGATAATGGTGTATTGGCTATTCATGATTTTCTTGCTCATCGGGTAAGGTTAGGATTTCGTCTTCGATCAGTTCTGGTAGGTTTTCTGTATGCACATGGAGATGGCAAACTGAACCCGTCAGTTCGGCAAGAATGTCACCTTTTTGGTCATCTGTCAGGTTGGTGAGTTTGAGTTGGCTGAGTAGGAAGACAACTTTTTCGCATTCCTCACCAAGTTCTGCCAGGAGGGTTGACAGTGTAGGGTTTACTTGTAGGGGTTTTTGAATACTGGAGATCATTGGCCTCGCCTCAGTCGTTTTTCTGCTCTAGCTAGACTTTTCTGTAAACCGGCAATTTCTTTTTGCCAATAGTGAATCAGGTTTTCATCGGGTATAGGCTTCTGTTGTTCGTTCGCAATTTTTTCATAGTGGATTTCAATTTGTCGTCGAATGCTGTCAACAGATTTACGAAACTGCTTCTTAGACAATCACACCTCCATTGAGATAGCTAATTGCCGATCCTTCGGGTTAAATAATTGACGTTTAGTGGCATTGAGAAATTCGATACTAAGCAACTCCTCGTTTTCATCATAGCTAACAATGATGCCGCCTGGTTCGGAGATGCCATTGACGGGAAATCCTTCACGGAGAATAAAAATCAGGATGTCGGCTTCAGCATTATATTTAACGTTCATCATTGTTTTAGGCGTTGGTTAGTTGGGGTTCATGGAGGAGCAGGAGCAGTTGGTGGGCAGGGACGGTTTCCATTGCGTAGGTGTGGCCCTGGTTGTCGGCGAAGTCAATGAGAAAGGCTTGGCCGTCAAAGTCCATGAGGACGGTGCCAACTTGACCGGGTTGTAGCTGGATGGGTTGCTTGGTTTCTTGATGGATGGTGGGGATGGGGAGGGTGAGGGCAACGATGTCGTAGGGTTTGATGGACATGGCACAGTTTCATAATAATGGTAGGGGCGGGTTTGCCGTGATTTTTGCCTGCCTACGGACAACCTTAATAAACCCGCCCGGTGATATCCATGCTGACTGCATGGCGTCTTCTCCTCATGCCGGTTGCAGGGATTGGCCAAAGAGTTGCGGGGTGGGTAGGGGCTTACCCTCATCTAGGGTGGATTCGGTGAGCAGTTCGAGGACTTCTTGGGCATTTTGGAGCGCTTCTTCGTAGGTGTCGCCGTGGGTATGACAATATTCACCCCATTCTGGCAGACTCACGACATAACACTAGTCTGCTTCTGACCATTGGATGATAATGGTGTATTTCATGGTAAGTCTCGATAGACATCGCGACGATGACGAATATAGTGAATCAAGATGCAGGCAGCATCAGTATCAACTTCGTAGATGATGCGATAGTCACCTACGCGAATGCGATAAAGCCCTTCCGTTCCTTTAAGTTTGATCGCTTGGACGGGGAATGGCTCATTAGCTAATGCCTCGATGCGAGTCAAGATCCTATCGCAGTTTTCGGCGGATAATTTGCGTAGGTCTTTCTCGATGGATGGCTGCAAGCTGATCTCATAGGGTGACATCGCGTTTTAGCCTCTGCTTTAGTTCAGCTAGACTAATGGGTTGTTCGCTGCGACGTTCGGCAACGATGGCGAGATCGTGCAGGTCTTCCAGGAGTTGCTCATATTGTTCGATGGGTAGGATGACGGCGGTTTTGGTGCCATCAGGGGTGACAATATACTGTTCTAGCGCTGGTTTCATGGTGTCTTGTCCTCAGAGGTAGTTCGGATTGATACCCAATTTTGAATTTTGAATTCTCAATTGTTATTGATTTTTTCCATTGCTCACGTTGAGATCGTTAATTGCAGGTCTTGAGGGTTAAATAGCTGGCGTTTGGAGGCGTTGAGAAATTCGATACTAATGGGTTCTTCGTTTTCGTCATAACTAACTATGACACCGCCCGGTTCGGAGATGGCATTAAAGGGAAAGCCCTCACGAAGAATGAAAATAAGGATGTCGGCTTCGGCATCATATTTAATGTTCATGAAAGTTTTTTTCGCTTGTTCTTAAGCAAACAATAACCGTCCCTTTGGCTCTGGAATTGAGCGTCCTAATAATTGGGCGGTTTCAATCCATTCTTGAATAATGATTTCAGCATTTTTGACGGCTTCTTGATAGGTCACACCATCGGCGACGCAGCCAGGGAGTTCGGGAACTTCAACGATAAAGGCTTGATCGACTTCACTCCAGTAAATGATTAATTCATATTTAATCTGCATCTTTCCCTCCGAGTTGATATTTCAGAATAAGGTTACGAATTTGTTTGACTTGGTAGGCTTTGGCTTTGCCTTGCTGGGGTTGAATGTTGAGAATTTCGGTGACTCCTTCTTTGTAGAAAATGTGGTGGCTGCTTTGTATCCGTTCGTCAAAACCGAGGGTTCTTAAGAGTTGACATAGTGACTCAAAGGGAATGTTGGCATCAGCACGCCCCAGTAAGATCTTGACTAGCAGTTTATCGCGCTGACTCATTGCCTTCACCCGGACGATCGCCGATTTCACTCTCGCGGATCATTGCAAAGACGAGGTTGAGTTCAGCTTGTGCGGCTTCTGGGGGGTTCCCCACGCGTGACAACCTGCGATCGCGGGAACGTAGGCAACGAAGGTCCCGTTGTCATCTGGACGCAGGCTAACCGTGTAGTCTTGGAGCGATCGCATGTTGATAGAAACCAGTAACGACGTGGTCATGCTATCTTAACAGGCTATCCATGTTAAAGACGGGTTGCATGACGGTTTTGAATTCGGGGAGGGAAACCACGAAACAGTTGTCATTTGGCTGCCAGCTAATCTCATAGGGTGGCATCGCGTTTTAGCCTCTACTTTAGCAGCTAGACTAAGGGGTTGCTCACTATGGCGTTCCGACCCCAGTCCGCGATTGTCCAGATATGTCAGCGATGCTAAAGCTATGGATGCCATATAGGACCCTCGCTTGTGGGGTAGGCATCCTGCCTGTCCCGATGTTCAAAGAAACTGCTTTTGGTAAACTGAAAGCAGGGATTGGGCTAAGTTCATCTATGGCGATCGCGATCGAACCCGCAATTCAACCGAAACCCCTTAGCGTTGACGAGTTTCTCGATCGTTATGGGGGGGATAACCGCTACGAACTGATCGATGGCGAGGTATTTGATTTGGAACCCACCGGGCTACATGAAGAAGTTGCCGCCTTCATTACCGCAAAAATCTGTGTCCAGATTGACGCAATGGGTTTACCTTGGTTTGTCCTCCAGCGGGGACTCTTGCGCCCTGCTAACAGTACGATGACCGCAATGCGACCCGATGTTGCTGTTGTCGATCGTGATGAACTCATTAAAGAACCCCTTTGGTCTGAGCAATCCATCCTAACTCTAGGCAGTTCGCTGAAATTTATTGCAGAAGTCGTTAGTAGCAATTGGCAAAATGATTATGCACGTAAAGTTGAAGACTATGCCGCTTTAGGCATTGTCGAATATTGGATCGCTGACTATGCGGGATTAGGGGGCATTCGACACATTGGCAAACCCAAACAACCTACCCTTTCTGTCTGTCAGCTAGTGGATGAAGAGTATACCATTCAGCAATTTCGCGGTGATCAGACGATTATTTCTGCAAC
Organism: Trichothermofontia sp.; assembly: GCF_053493415.1. Lineage (NCBI taxonomy): Bacteria > Bacillati > Cyanobacteriota > Cyanophyceae > Leptolyngbyales > Trichocoleusaceae > Trichothermofontia > Trichothermofontia sp. Next base: position 63,235 of record NZ_JBRCAD010000010.1, read on the forward strand.
CTTCCCACACTTAAAACTAACGGCAGCACAGGTGTTAAACGCTGGTCGATCGCAACCCCACGATACCGCCCAAGGTTAACCTGACCTTTTCGGCAGGATAGTTAGCGTGAGTCACGACCAGCTTATAGCCAGAGGCAGGATTGAAGATCCGACAGGTGCCGTCTCGATCGCCAACTAACATCAGCACCTTGGGAGGAAAAAACACGGGATCAACCCAGAGTTCAAGGAACTTCCAATGGCTAGCCTGTGCTGCGAGGGTCGGTACGTGGGATTGCATAATACTCACCAGCGTTCATACTCATTTATTCTGGTCGGCTTTCTGTAAATCCCTCAATCGCTAGAAGCATTCCTTGCGAAGCAGGTTCTAAAACTGTTGCAGCAACTTGCAAATCCGCTAAGGCTTGGCTAAATTCTTCTGAATCGGGATCGGTAGATTCAAGGATTTTGATCGCATTCTGAGCTTTCTCTAAATAGGGTAGATAGTCAGCAATGTGGCGTTTTAGACTCATTAATGCGCGATCGAATAATTCAGTAGTCATCGATTAAATGACCGGGGCTAGCCCCGGTGTTTGTACCATTGATTACAATGTGACTCTTCTGCCCTACCCAAAAATCTCGCCAAAAAAGTCGATCGCGTCTTTTAACGCCACAATAAAGCGATCGATTTCCTCATGGGTATTGTAGAAATAGAGACTCGCACGGGCGGTTGATTGAAGCCCCAGATACCGGTGCAAGGGTTGCGTGCAATGATGCCCTGCCCGAATCGCAATCCCGGCTTGATCCAAAATCGTCGAAAGGTCATGGGGATGCACTTCACCCGTCGTAAACGACGCCAACGCCGCCCGACCCGATCCATCCGCTGCTGGCAACGGACCATAGACTTTCACCGAAGGCAACGTTTGCAACTGGCGGAACAGATAGGCCGTCAACTCATGCTCATAGGCTTCAATCTGATCCATGCCAATTTGGGTGAGGTAATCCACCGCTGCACCGAGGGCGATCGCTTCCCCGATCGCGGGCGTCCCCGCCTCGAACTTGTGGGGCACATCAGCATAGGTGGCATGATCCAAAAACACGTCCGCAATCATTTCGCCCCCTCCCAAAAACGGTGGCATCGATCGCAATACCTCCCGCTTGCCATAGAGGAAACCAATTCCCGTTGGCGCACACATTTTATGACCTGATGCGACGAGCCAATCGCAATCCATCGCCTGCACATCGATCGCGAGATGGGGCATACTTTGGCAGGCATCAATCAACACCTTCGCCCCCACTGCATGGGCCAGCGTCGTAATTTCCGTCACTGGATTAATGCAACCCAAGGTATTCGACACATGGACCACTGCAACCAGCTTTGTGCGATCGTTCAACAGGGATTGATACTGCTCTAAATCAAACTCACCCGTCGGCGTCAATTCCACATAGCGCAATACGGCCCCCGTCTTCTGGGCCACCAACTGCCAGGGAATAATATTACTGTGGTGTTCCATCACCGACAGCACAATCTCATCGCCTGCTTGCAGCGTATTCAAGCCCCAGCTATAGGCCACCAAATTAATCGCCTCACTGGCATTGCGGGTAAAGACAATTTCCTGATGCGATCGCGCCTTCACAAATCGGGCTACCTTCTCCCGTGCCCCCTCATAGGCATCGGTAGCTTTGGCACTTAGGGTGTGTACCCCTCGATGCACATTCGAGTTGTATTGCTCATAGTAATCCCGCAGGACATTGAGGACGACTAATGGCTTTTGCGACGTGGCCGCATTATCCAAATAGGCCAAGGGTTGGCCGTGCACGTCCTGATGCAGGATGGGGAAATCAGCCCGAACTTTGGCCGCTAGTGTTTTTTCTTGGATGAGAGTCATGGGATTAGGAAGAAGGAAAAAGGAAAAAGGAAAAAGTTGGTTTGAAAGTTAGGCGTTGATTAGGCTAGGTTGGTAAAAGTCGAGGATCGTTTGTAAGCAGCCGAGGATTAGGGGGATTTCGTTGATGAAATAGAGGCGGTTGTCGATATGGAAGTTGCGATCGCGGAGGCGCAGAAATTGCCACATCTCACCTGTGGTTACGCAACCAAAGATCGTCTCTAGCTCAGGATGCCGCCGTTGATTAAACTGCTGAGCAGCCACCATTTGTGCAGAACACTGATTAATGCCGCTCTCTAGATCCTGTTTCTCAGCCTCAACCAGACAACAGATTGGCCGCACGATGATATCGGTCATCTCTCCTAGGGCCAGGATGAAGTCACATTCGCCAACCAAACCCCGATCGCGATCGACCTCTAGATTTTTGCCAGAGTAGATCGCTAGCTTACCGGGATTTCGATTCGCTATTTCCAGCAAAAGGGGCATGACCACTAACTCCGATCGGGCCTTCTCACTGGCGGAAGCCGACATAAATTGACGACTGATGGCAAGGGTCTGTTCTAACCAGTGACTCATGACCAAAGGTGTAACTTCTGGAAATAACGACGATCGTCGTATTTCCAGATCAAATTCGTTTGCCACCCGCTCTAGGGTAAAGTCACTGTAGGCCATTGCCGCTTACCCTCCTGCATCAGAGATTCACCTCAGCTTTCACCGCCCGCGTGAGTTGCTGTCGTAATGAGGCCACCGGTAATTGCTCAATGACTTCTGCTGCAAAAGCATCCACTAAGAGCTTTTGGGCCATGTTGCGATCGAGACCGCGACTTTGGAGATAAAAAATCTCATCGGCTTCTAGCTGACTGACCGTGGCCCCGTGGGTGCATTTCACGTTATCGGCAATAATCTCCAACTGGGGTTTGGTGTCCACCCGTGCCTTGGGCGATAACAACAGATTACGGCTCAACTGTCCGGCATCAGTTTGCTGGGCCTTTTGTCCGACAATGATGGCCCCATTGAACACTGCATGGGCGCGATCGGCGACGATACATTTCTGCAACTGCCGCACCCGACTGTAGGGGAATGCGAGATCGACTGCCGTATGGGTGTCTAAGCATTCTTCTCCTGCTGCGATCGTTAACCCGTTCAGTGTTGTTTCGGTTTGTTCCCCGGCTTGGGCAACTTCCAGGGTATGACGACCAATCTGGGCTTCTAGGTTAATCGCGTGGTTAATATAGCGACTATCCTTAGCCTGGGAAACCGCCGTTTTACCAATATGAAAAGCGGTCGTACCCTGCCACTGAATTCGGCTATGATTCACCTGGGCATTTTCCCCTAGCCAGATCTCGGTGACACTATTGGTTAAGGTAGGTATCTCACCAGCAACTTGCCGATAGGATTCCAGGAGGGTAAGTGAACTACCGGCTTCAGCAATCACTAAACACCGAGGTTGCATGAACTGCGGTTGGCTCTGGGGGGCAGTGACAAACAGCAAATGAATTGGGGTTGCTACAGCACAATTTTTCGGCACCCAAACGATCGCGGCTTCTGCCAATCCGATCGCATTCAACGCCGCAAATACGTCCCGTAACCCGGCCATGCCACCCAAATAGTTAGGAAGTTTTCCAGCTAATTCCGGTTGTGCCAAGGCTGCTGCGAGATTGCCCACAAAAATACCTGCCGGGAGACCCGTTAGGTTAGACAACTCTGCTTGATAGTGGCCGTTGACAAAGACCAATTGACTGGTTTGGGTTTCCGGTAGCACGAAAGGCGCGATCGCCTCAGCCGATAAGGGTTGGGTCAGTTCACCGGTCCCCGCGATCGTCACCTGAAGCAGGGCCGACAAATCCGTAAACCGCCAATCCTCATCGTGGGTCGTGGGAAAACTCAGTTCCGATAAATGGGCGGTGGCCTGTTCCCGTAATTGTTGTAGCCATTGTACCGTCGGGCCTTCGGTAGCTGCTGCTTCAGCTAACCGTTTCAGGTTCGCCAAGTAGGCAGCGCGATAGGTCGCTGGGGAGGTCACGCTATCATCCGGCGATCGCGATCCGCCTAAACCGGCCAAAGCTGGCGAGACTTGAATCGTCATCAGGCCACCCCCGCTGCTTCTGCTTCCAGCACCCAGTCGTACCCCTTGGCTTCCAATTCCAGGGCCAATTCCTTGGTGCCAGTTTTGATAATCCGTCCCGCACTCATCACGTGCACATAGTCTGGCACAATGTAATCCAGCAAGCGCTGATAGTGAGTGATCAACAAAATGGCATTATCAGGTCGGGTGAGTTGATTGACGCCATTAGCGACAATTTTGAGCGCATCAATATCGAGGCCAGAATCCGTTTCATCCAGGATCGCCAGCGTCGGTTCCAGGAGCGCCATTTGTAGGATTTCATTGCGCTTTTTCTCCCCCCCGGAGAAGCCCTCATTCACACTGCGGCTCAGGAAGTTAGGATTCATTTTCACCACTTCCAAGCGTTCCTGGATCAGGTCATCAAAATCCAGGGCATCTAGTTCTTCCAGCCCCTTGTGCTTGCGATGGGCATTGTAGGCCACCCGCAGGAAATCAAGATTGGTCACACCAGGAATTTCCAGGGGATATTGGAAGGCCAGAAACACCCCCTCTCGTGCCCGTTCTTCCGGTTCCAAGTCCAGGAGATTTTTGCCCTGGTAGAGGACCTCTCCACCCGTCACCTCGTAATCGGGATGGCCGGCAAGGATTTTCGAGAACGTACTTTTCCCCGATCCATTGGGTCCCATAATGGCGTGGATTTCCCCAGCGCGAATTTCCAAATTTAAGCCCTTGAGAATGGGGGTATCCTCTACGTTCGCGGTCAGATTGCGAACTGATAAAATGACCTCACCGTTTGCGTTAATCACACCTAAACCTCTTCAACCTCTTCACTATGTCTTGTCATCTAACCCCTCTAAGGGGCAACTGCGATCGCTGAAAACTAACGCTGTGCCAGCGCCTTCATAATGGCCAACACCGAATAGAGTTCATTCGTTTGGCTTTCCAGATCAAACTGGTCCGAAAGGGCATACTGGGGCGAGTTTCCCGGCAAGAGTTTAACGAACATAAAACTGGCTCCATTTGTGAGCATCCCAAAGCAGGGTTTATTGCCATTGGAATGGGCCAGCATATAGGAGAGTAATTGGGCCAATCCAGATTGCAACGAGTAGGAAATTTCCTTCGTTTCAATCACCAGCACCCAAAACCCTTCCTTCAACGCTATAGGACCTAGCCGACACTGCCCTCTAGTTTCAGACTCAGCAAGCGATCGGCTTCTACCGCAAACTCCATCGGCAGTTGATTAAAGACTTCCTTACAGAAGCCACTAATCATCATCGAGATCGCATCTTCGGCTGCAATCCCCCGCTGGGCAAAGTAGAACAATTGGTCCTCGCCAATCTTGGAAGTCGAAGCTTCATGTTCTACCCGTGCCGCCTGGTTTTGCACCTGAATATAGGGGAATGTATTCGCCTGGGCGCGATCGCCGATCAACATCGAGTCACACTGGGAATAATTCCGTGCCCCTTCCGCCTTGGGACCGACTTTGACCAACCCACGATAGCTATTCTTGGAATGGCCTGCCGAGATGCCCTTAGAGACGATCGTGCTGCGGGTATTGCGACCCACATGGACCATCTTGGTGCCCGTATCGGCTTGCTGATAGTTATTCGTCAGCGCCACAGAATAAAATTCGCCGACGGAATTATCGCCCACCAGCACACAACTGGGATACTTCCAGGTAATTGCTGAACCCGTTTCCACCTGCGTCCAGGAAATCTTGGAATTTACCCCCTGGCAGAGGCCCCGCTTGGTGACAAAGTTGTAAATGCCGCCCTTGCCGTTTTCATCCCCGGCGTACCAGTTTTGTACCGTTGAGTACTTGATTTCAGCATTGTCCAGTGCCACCAATTCCACTACTGCCGCATGGAGTTGATTGGTGTCGAACATGGGGGCCGTGCAGCCTTCTAGATAGCTAACGTAGCTCCCTTCTTCGGCAATGATCAGCGTCCGTTCAAACTGTCCCGATTCCCCATTGTTAATCCGGAAATAGGTAGACAGTTCCATCGGACAATGCACGCCCTTGGGAATATAGACAAAGGAGCCATCGCTGAATACGGCTGAGTTCAACGCTGCAAAGTAATTATCCCCGGTCGGTACAACACTGCCGAGGTATTTCTGCACCAGTTCCGGATACTCCCGCACCGCTTCCGCGATCGAGCAGAAAATCACCCCTTCCTTGGCCAATTTCTCCCGGAAGGTCGTCGCCACGGAAACACTGTCAAACACAGCATCCACCGCCACATTCGCCAGCCGCTTTTGCTCCGAGAGGGGAATCCCCAACTTCTCGAAGGTTTCCAACAGAACCGGATCGACTTCCTCCAGGCTTTGCTTTTTGGCCTGTACCTTGGGAGCCGAATAATAAATGATATTTTGATAATCGATCGCAGGATAACTCACCGCTGGCCAAGTCGGTTCTTTTAACTTCTGCCATTGGCGAAATGCCTTGAGCCGAAACGCCAGCATAAAGTCCGGTTCCTGTTTCTTTGCCGAAATCAGCCGCACTGTCTCTTCCGTTAGCCCACGGGGAATCGTGTCTGACTCAATCTCGGTGACAAAGCCATACTTGTAGGGTTGATTAACCAGATCCAAATTTTTAACTGCTGCTGTCATGGGGGTGCCTCCGACTAGTGGGCCGATACGCTGTTGGTGGTGCTGCGAATTTCTTCAAAGGTAATTTCCTGTTTGGTGCCGGCAAAGGGGTTATCCGGCATCAGGAACAACATGCAGTGACATTCCCGCCGCTCTCGCATGGGCACACAGGGACAGTTCCAATAGCTGGCATGGACCTCGGCTTCCTTGTCTTCGTAGTGGCGACAGGGGCACAGGGGCGACCCATACTCATCCTTGTGCTTCGCCAACCCCTCAATCACCACTGCCGTAACACTGGGGTCGCTACAAAAGTAGGTGCAGGTCCGCTTGGCATAGGTCTCAGAGAAATGCCGCATGGCTTCTAGGCTTTTGTCAGAGGCTTGTTGGGGCTGGGTGCTTTGCATAGTGGTTAATGTGACAGAACGAACCGAGACCAGTTAGTATGGATAAAACAACGACTGTGTTGCTTAACTCGTCTCTGAGGTTAGTTTAGCAACTTTTGTGTTGTTAAAGTCAACTGACTCAGATGAATCGGTCATTTATCTGGGACTACAACCTCGCCCCGCCTCTGTTGCCCTGTTGCGCCATGCCGTCGATCGCACTGCAAATGACGACTACCCAGCACACCTCCACCAAGCAAGATATCCTCCAGTTCTTGCTCAAACACGGGCAGGCCACGGCCCACACCCTGGCGGAAGCCCTCGACATCAGTCCCCAAGCGGTACGACGCCACCTGAAGGATTTGGAGGCTGATGACCTGATCCTGCACCATGCCGTTCAGGAGGGTCCCGGACGCCCCAACCATTTGTATGAACTCAGCCAGATGGGGCGGGCGCAGTTTCCCGCCAATTACGATCGCTTTGCCCTGTCGCTGCTGGATACGCTGGCGGAAACCGTGGGGGAAGAAGGGGTCGGATCTATTTTACGCAAACAATGGCAACGCAAAGCCCTGGAATACCGCCAACAGTTGGGCAAGGGCAGTCTGCGCGATCGCGTCGAACGCTTGGCCAACCTGCGACGGGCGGAGGGCTATATGGCCGAGTGGTATCCGGTGGAGGCCAGTCAGGTGGGCACAGGCCCGATCACCCAATTTATGTTGACGGAACACCACTGTGCGATTTCCAGTGTGGCAGAGTCGTTTCCCAGTGTTTGCGGCCATGAGTTGGAAATGTTTGCTGCGGCGCTGCCGGATTGCGTGGTAGAGCGCACCCATTGGATTAATGATGGGGAGCATCGCTGTGGGTATCTGATTCAAGCTAAGTTGGACGGGCGTGAGGCGGGCTGAGCCAATGCCTCTGGTTTGGGGGGTAAAAGGCACCACAGCACCCAGATCCCGCACCAAGATCCCTGGGAGAGCATCATCGCTAGTAACGCTCCTCACCCTGGGTAACCGCGAGGGCGACAATCCCCAGAACGTCAACTCCGGATTGTCGCAGGGTATCTGTCGCTGCTTGGGTGGTGGCTCCGGTCGTGTAGATGTCATCAAACAAAAGCACTAAGGGGGCTGATTTCCCTCGCAACCCCGATCCCACCGTAAACGCATTGGCGACATTTTGACTCCGGGCCGTGGGGGATAACCCAAACTGGGCTTTGGTAGCCCGAATCCGCTGTAGGCCCTGGGGACAGCAGGCTAGCCCCGTATAATCACAAAAACTGCGGGCGAGCAATTCAGCTTGATTAAAGCCTCGTTGTTTTAACTTACTGGCATGGAGTGGGATCGGTACCACGAGGGGCCGCGATCGCAACCGGGATATGCCCATTGGTCGGTTTTGCTGCCACGATTGGGCAATCCATTGGCCCAGGGGTCGGGCTAACTCTGGGTGATCGTCATACTTGAGTGCCGCGATCGCCCGTTTCAGCTTACCGCCATATACGCCCCAGCCAAAGAGGGGGAGTTCACCTCGCCAGTACTTGCCGGGTTGGGCCAACCGACAGGCTTGCAACTGACGCTCACAGTCGAGACAGAAATCCCCTGCGGTAGACCGTTGACACAGCGGACAGGTCGCTTCCAGAAACAGGTCAAGCAGAGGTTGAACAATGCCCCGTTGGAGACGCTGCGCGATCGCCGCCCATTTGACCATGACATCGCCTACCGGAACCCTGCTCCTCCATTATCGATCGTGGTTCCCTAAAAATCTTGTGGGGTAGGCATCTTGCCTGCCCCGATCATCAGATATCTCTACGAACAACCGGACAGCCGAGACGGCTATCCCACAAGATTCCTGGAGGCTGGCCTGCTACGTTAACAGTCCGACAGCCGAGACGGCCATCCCACAAGATTCCTGGATCTGGCCTGCTACGCTAACAACCTGACAGCCGAGACGGCCATCCCACAAGATTGCTGGATGTTGGCTTGCTATGTTAGCAGCCCTGACAGTCGAGACGGCTATCCCACAAGATTCCTGGATCTGGCCTGCTACGTTAACAGTCCGACAGCCGAGACGGCCATCCCACAAGATTGATGATCATTGGGGTTGGAATGCTGGACTTTAACCAAACCGACCGCTCACGTACTCCTGGGTTTTCTCGTTCGCGGGATTTTGGAAGATTTTCTCCGTGCGATCGTACTCTACTAGGTAGCCAATCTTACCGCCGCGATCGGTGGCTTCGGCGTTATAAAAAGCCGTGAAATCTGACACCCGTGACGCTTGCTGCATATTGTGGGTGACGATGATGATCGTGTACTGCTCCTTCAACTCCTGTAGCAGTTCCTCAATCCGTAGCGTCGAAATCGGGTCGAGGGCGGAACAGGGTTCGTCCATTAGGATCACTTCTGGCTGAATGGCGATCGCCCGCGCAATGCACAACCGCTGTTGTTGCCCCCCGGACAAAGCCAAACCGCTCTTCTTGAGCATGTCCTTCACCTCGTCCCAAAGTGCTGCCGCCCGCAGGGATTGTTCCACCAGATCATCCATATTGCCGCGATAGCCATTGATTCGCGCCCCAAAAGCAATATTTTCGTAGATCGATTTGGGGAAGGGGTTGGGCTTTTGGAATACCATCCCGATGCGGCGACGCAACTCCACCGGGTCAACTTTGGGGGAATAAATATCTTCACCGTGGAAGGTAATCCGACCCTTGACCCTGGCACTCTCCACCAGATCATTCATCCGGTTAAAGCAGCGCAGGATGGTACTTTTCCCACAGCCAGACGGGCCAATAAAGGCAATAACCTTATGCTTGGGGATATCTAGAAAAACATCACGGACGGCGAGATTGGAGCCATAGTAAACCGAAACATTTTCGGCCCGGAGGGCGGGTTCTGGCATCTGATGCGAGTTATTAGCGTTGGGCTGGGAGGGATCTTGCAGCATATATTTAGTCAGTATTGACAGTCAGTATTGACGGGGAACACAACAAGCAATGGCCATGCGGTGATAGCCATGAGTGCCTAGGAACCTAGCGGATCTTTTGCTGGAATTTGTTCCGCAGGAAGATAGCAGTGGCATTCATAAACAACAGCACCACCATCAGCACAATAATCCCAGCCGCCGCGTTGACATGGAAGGCGGGTTGGGGGCGGCTAACCCAGTTATAGATTTGAATCGGGAGAACCGTGAAGGGACTTTGGAGACTGTCGGGCAGGAAGGAAATAAAGGTCAACGCCCCGATCGTAATTAGGGGTGCGGTTTCCCCGATCGCCCGCGATAGGCCCAAAATCGTCCCGGTTAAAATCCCCGGCATGGCGACCGGGAGGACATGGCTCCAGATCACCTGCCAGCGGGTGGCCCCCAGGGCAAACCCCGCCTGTCGGAGACTATCGGGGACCGCCCGCAAGGCTTCCCGCGTCGCCACAATGATCACGGGCAAAATCAATAGGGACAGGGTGAGCGCCCCCGTGATCAGGCTTCTGCCCCCGGTAACGGGAGCCATAAATCTTACAAAGGCTGCTAAACCCAACAGCCCGTAGATGATCGAGGGCACCCCGGCGAGGTTACTGATATTGATTTCGATCGCCCGTGTCCACCAATTGTCGGTGGCAAACTCTTCCAGGAAAATACCGGCTCCCACGCCCACAGGGAACGCGATCGCGGCAATCAACAGCATCACATACACCGTCCCGATCAGGGCCGATAGCAGACCGGCTTCCTCCGGTCGCCGGGAGGGAAAGTCCATAATAAAGGGCCACTTCAGACAGGCCGCACCGGTAAATTCACTCGGATGGGTGACCAGGAACGGTGGGGTTAAGCGTAGACAAGGGGCATCCTTAACATCCGTGCCAATAAAGGGCCAACTGAAGCGCGGCAAACCATCGATCAATACATCGATCAGCAAGGCCGCCAACACCGCGATCGAGATAGCAACGGCTAACCAGGTCAAGGAGACAAAAATCTTGTCAATCAGGTAGCGGCGACTAATGTTTGGCTCAAAGTTATTGGCCGGTTCAATACTATCTTCCTGAACCGGCGGGGCGACGGGGTGGGTCATTCGTATTTCTCCCGGAAACGACGGACAAACCAATAACTAAAAATGTTGAGACCCAGCGTAATGACGAAGAGGGTCATCCCCACCGCGAAGATGGTCTTGTAGGCCAGAGAGCCAGCGGGGGTATCCCCCAAACTCACCTGGACGATGTAGGCCGTCATGGTCATCACGGGGACAAACGGATTCAGACCCAACCGGGGGTTTTGCCCTGCCGCCAGGGTCACGATCATCGTTTCCCCGATCGCCCGTGAAATCGCCAAAATTAACGAGGCCACAATCCCCGACAGGGCCGCCGGCAGGACTACCGAGATAATCGTTTCTCGCTTCGTTGCCCCCAGGGCATAGGAGCCATCCCGTAAACTTTGGGGCACGGCATAGATCGCGTCTTCACTCAGGGAGGCCACCAGTGGCGTAATCGAAACCCCCAGGATTAAACCCGCACTCAGGGCATTAAACCCCTGGAGGTTAGGGATGAATTTCTGTAAGAGCGGGGTCACAAACAGGAGGGCAAAGTACCCAAAGACCACCGTCGGCACCCCAGCCAGAATTTCCAGAATCGGCTTGAGGAAACTGCGCAGTTTGGACGGGGCATATTCGCTCAGGTAGACCGCTGATAATAAGCCCAAGGGCAAGGCCACGGTAATCGCGATCGCTGAGGTCATCACCGTGGCGCTGATCAGCACGAAAATCCCAAACTGGGCACTGGCAAACAGGGGTGTCCACTTGGTATCCGTGAGGAATTGCCAGAGGGAAACTTCCTGGAAAAACTCAAACGTTTCAAAGATCAGGGACAGAACAATCCCGATCGTTGTGGCCACGGAGACAAAGGCAAACAGGGCAAAAAGCGACTTAACCCCCAGTTCGATCCATCGGTTAAGTTGACGATTGGGTCGCCATAGGTCCGTCAGGGGTGGCGGTGAAGGAGAGATCTCTGAAGTCATTACGACAAAGTCATTACGGTAAGTTAAATAAATCTATAGACTCAAATCAATAGTTGCTGTCGATGCCAGAACCCAGCCCAATTCTTGCGGCTAGCGTCAGATGAGCGGCGGGATTTCCCAGGGGGTGACATCACGCAGCGAGGGTTGTATCGTTACAGTTCTGTGATCGACTCTTGGGCGTTACGTTACCCCTAAGGATCGCGAAGGGACCCAGGAGCGGGAGCAACCCAGATGTCCCGGCCCCAGGGAACCCCTCCGCAATCGGTCAAGTGGATTTAGAAATGGAAATGGCGGGATGGGCATGTTGGCAGAAGCCTGTACCCTGCTACGCAGGGGGGAAACCCCACCTTGTTGGCTAATTTACATCTTATCAGCCAGCTTCGTACCCACAGCAGATCCCCCCTCAAAGATCGTGCCTGTCTTGGCATTTGCAATCCGTGCTTGGGCCTTAGGCACCAGATCTTGGGGCAGGGGCACATAGCCCACTTCTTCAATCAAGCCTTGGTTAGCCGGATCAATCTGGAAGTCAGCAAACGCCCGCACGGCTGGATTTTCCAGCGAGGTCTTCTTGACGTAGAAAAATTCCGGACGCGAGAGGGGCACATAGGTTCCGTCAGCGATCGTTTCTGCACTGGGGGACACACAACCATTACCCCCATCGATCGCGACTAGATTCAGCCGAGCAGAGTTTTCCGCATAGTAGGCAAAGCCAAAGAAACCTAACCCGCCTTCGTCCGCTTCTACCCCTTGCACGATCACGTTATCGTCTTCACTTGCCGTAAAGTCACCCCGGCTTTCATCTGCTCCGACGATCGCTTCCATGAAGTAATCATAGGTCCCGGAGTCGGTCCCCGCACCATACAATCCCAGAGCCTTGTCGGGGAAACCATCACGGATTTGGTTCCAGTTGGTGATCTTGCCTTCCGCTGCTGGTTCCCAGATGGTCTTGAGTTCAGCCACGGTCAGACAGGCGGCAAAGTCGTTCGCCTTGTTCACCACCACTGAGAGACCATCAAAGGCGACCGGCACTTCCACGTACTCAATGCCATTCTTCTCGCAGAGTTCCATTTCTTCTTTCTTGATCGGGCGCGATGCATTGGAGATATCCGTTTCACCCGCGCAGAATTTCTTGAAGCCACCGCCCGTGCCAGAGACACCCACGGTAACCCGCACGCCAGGGTTGACTTTCATAAACTCTTCCGCCATTGCTTCCGAGATGGGGAAAACGGTACTGGAACCATCCACCAGAACATTGCCGCTCAGGGTGGAGCCGCTTCCCCCCGTGCTGGCGGTTTCGGTAGCACCATTGCCACCAGCGGCTGGAGAACTAGTGGTCGTTGTACCACCGCCACAGGCAGCCACACCTAGGGAAAGCACACCTAGGATCGCCAGCAGTTTCAAACTGGCAGGACGCATCTGCACACGCATAAGCTGTTTTAATTATTCCGATAGGGTCCTCAGCAGGATACCGCCTCTGCGTAAAGGCCAGGTTAAGAAGCGTTGTTGCTTTCATTAAAGTTAACCCCTAACACTGAACTGGCGAAGTGTAGTGTGCGAGTAGCGTTAGGGTTGATAAGAATTGGGAATAGCTAATCTAGATTAGGCGATCGTCCCCGAAAGGGGTGTGTCGCACAATACCGTTTGGGGAGTAGGGAGTAGGGAGTGGGGAGTGGGGAGTGGGGAGAAAGATCGAGTTAGGGGTTGGGGTAAAGGGCGCACTGTTGGACAAATTGGTGGGCGAGGTGGGGGCGGGTTCCCCAGTGGATATGGAGGTAGGAGGCGTGGAGGTTATGGCAATGCCAGCCTTCGGTTTGGGCGATCGCGGGAGCGCTCAGGGAATAGAGGTGCCAGAGGGGGGAGGCTTGCGGGTGTCTCCCGTCCGTTGGACCAATCGCGTCGTTTTCCGGCCCCATATTCATCCCTTTACTCTCGACATGATCAATCCCAACAATCCACGAGCGATGAAATTCATGGCCCCAAACCTGAGTCCCCGCTGCCATAAAGGCCGTGTCGTGTAATGCCTCCGCCCGTCGGTAGCCCAAGACGAGGCGATCGCCCATTTGGACCGTCAAGGGCAATACCCCAACCATTTCCCAGGACCGTTGGTCAAAATCGACCAATTGCTCGCCTAAATACATGAGACCGCCACATTCGGCATAGGTCGGCATCCCCGCCGTGATCGCCGCCTTGACAGCTAGTCGCACTGCCCGATTCGCTGCCAGTTCCCCCGCAAACATCTCCGGAAAACCACCACCGAAGTAGAGTCCTTGAATACCCGCAGGTAGGGCCAAGTCTTGCAGCGGACTCCAAAAGCAGAGGTCGGCCCCCAGTTGCCGGAGCCGATCGAAATTGTCGGCGTAATAAAAACTGAAGGCCCGATCATAGGCGACGGCGATCGCCACAGAACGGATGGCGGGGTAGGCGACTGGAGAGTCGGCAGTTGTAGGGGCGGGTTGCTCTAGCAAACGATGGGCATAGACATTACGCTCTCGAAACCCGTCCGTGTGGAAGTCGGGGTTGCAGCATAGGTGTTCGAGTGCGGGGTTCGCGTTGCTAGGTTTTCGTTCCTCACCGGGAGCAGCCTCCACTTTGAAGAGGGGTAGAAGGGCATCCCAGTCAAAACACTGCTCGGCTAAATCGGCGAGGCGATCGCAGAATTGGGGTAGGTCATCCAGTTCAGCGGTGGGAACGAGGCCCAAGTGGCGATCGGGAATGGTTAGGTCAGCTTGGCGATGGATCACACCTAAAATCGGCGGTGCATCGTGATGACGGGTTTGTAGATGTTCTAAGGCTTGGGTGAGCAGTTGCCGGTGGCGATCGCTGCCTACCCGATTTAACACCACCCCAGCGATTCGGATCTGGGGATCAAAGTGTTGGTAACCGTGGACAATAGCGGCGATCGATCCTGAAATATGGCGACAATCCAGAACTAATAGAACTGGCAGATTAAGCAATTGGGCAATGTGGGCTGTGCTTGCAAAGGCAACGGTTGGCAAGGGCAAGTCAGGAATGCTTTGCCGGTTGAATTTTGAATTTTGAATTTTGAATTTTGAATTTTGAACGCCGTGGGGAACTTCAACCCCATCAAAGAGACCCATCACCCCTTCGATGAGGGCATAGTCTACGGATTGGGTGTGGCTCTGGAAGCACTGTTGAACATAGGTCGGGGAGGTGAGGACCGGATCAAGGTTGCGGCAGGGCCGCCCCGTTGCCGCTTGGTGGAACATGGGGTCGATGTAGTCGGGGCCAACCTTGAAGGATTGCACGGTTAGTCCCCGCCGCCGTAGGGCCGCCAGGAGGGCTAGGGTAATCGTGGTTTTGCCGACGCCGCTGCGTTCTCCGGCAATCACTAAGGACATGGGCGCTAGTTATTGTTAAAGTTTGGGGTCAAGGGCTGCTTTGGATATCTGTTCTACTTCTGCCTGTTCTGCTTTTACAGTATGCGCTGACGTAGGCGCGATCGTTGGCTATGACCTTCCTTTCCTTAATTTATGGTGTTTTTCTCCTGAGTGTGCTGGGGATTTACTGGTCTGCCCAGACCCAGCACCAGCGCTTGTGGGCCTTAGTGGTTACCAGTTTGATTTTTTATGCGGCATTGCCCACCCCAGGAGGCCCTAGCCCGGTCTATAGCCTACTGCTGCCAATTTTTTCGATTTTCCTACTCATGACCAGTGCCGTCATCAATTTCTGGTTAGGCCGAGCGCTTAGTCCACGATCGGCCCTGGCCCTCCACGGTGATCCCAACCTTTCTGATGAGGAGTGGCAGTTTGCCCAGGAGGAGTGGAACTATCGCCGTACCTGGATTTTGGCCTCTGGCATTGTGTTTAACGTTGCCCTGCTGCTGAGTTTTAAGTACACACCCTTTTTCCTCCGCACGATCGGCACCTTAATGGGGTCCAGTGTGGTGCTGACCACGGCGGACGCGATCGCGGCCACGATTATCCCGCCCCTGGGGTTAAGCTTCTTCAGCTTTGAGTGCATCGCCTACTTGATCGATATCTATCGCGGTGCCCCAGCGACCCCCCATTTCTTGAAATTCGCCGCCTATAAGTTTTTCTTCCCCAAGCTCATTTCCGGCCCGATTACCCGCTATCACCATCTGGCGATTCAGTTTAAGTCGGTGACCATGCCCACGCCCGATCGGGTTGCCGAAGGACTCTGGTTAATCGCCTGCGGGGCGCTGAAAAAGGGACTGGTGGCTGATAACTTGGGACGGTACGTGGATTTAGTCTTTAACCCCGATACGGGTAACTTAATGCGGGCGGGCAGTGAGGATTTGTGGTTGGCTACCGCTGCCTATGGGTTGCAACTGTATCTCGACTTCAGTGGCTATGTGGATGTCGCCCTAGGGAGTGCCATTCTCTTAGGGTTAAACCTGCCGCCAAACTTTGATTTTCCCTACTGCACCACTAGCATTGCCGACTTCTGGCGGCGTTGGCACATAACGTTAGGCGACTGGCTCCGGAACTATCTTTACTTTCCCCTGGGTGGCTCCCGCCAGGGTCTCTGGCGCACGTGCCTAAACCTGATGATTGTGATGCTCATTGCTGGAATTTGGCACGGGGCTAACTGGGGCTTTATTGTCTGGGGTACCCTCCACGGGCTAGCCCTAGTGGCGCATCGCCTTACGGATAGTCAAAGTCGCCGCCACGCCTGGTTAAGTACCTGGTGGCTCAGTTTCCCCGGCATGGCGATCGCCTGGTTGATCACCCAACTCATGGTCTTCCTGGCCTGGATTTTCTTCCGCTTGCCTAATCTCAAGGATTCCCTCTGGGTTGTGGGCCACCTCTGGGGACACGCTGCTGATGCCCAATTTGCCCAGAAAATCTATGTAGAGACCTTACAACTGGGCCGCCCCACGATCGCCCTTGTGTTGTTAACCATTATGGTCATCATGGGACTGCTTTACCAAGGTCGCCAAATTTTGCAACTGCAATTGAACTGGCCCATTAAGCTCTTTCTCGTCCCCCTCTGTCTCTACGCTGTCTGGCAACTTGGCCCCGAAGGAACCCTCCCTTACATTTACTTTGATTTCTAAACCAGCACCTAGCCCATAACTTAACTTGATGTTCTAGGTGATTCCCAATATGTACGATAACGTTTGCAAATTCCTCGCCGAAACCTACAGCCAAGACTTTGCCCAGTGGTTGCTGGGGGAGACGATCGGATTGGCCCAGCTCAGCCCTTCGGAATTATCAACTGAACCCATGCGGGCGGATGCCCTGATGTTGCTGGCGACCGATCAGCTCTTGCTGCACCTGGAGTTCCAAACCCAGCCCACCACCAACATTCCCTATCGTATGGCCGAGTATCGACTGCGGAGCTACCGCCGCTTTCCCGATCAACCCATGCGTCAAGTCGTGATTTATCTCAAACCCACAGGTTCAGAACTGGCCTACCAAAGGGTATTTGAGATTTCGGGGCTGCGTCATGAGTTTGAAGTCATCCGGTTATGGGAATGTTCCCCAGATGATCTATTGCCCTTTCCGGGTTTACTCCCACTGGCCGTGTTGAGTAAGGCTACTGACAAAGCCCAAATCCTCCAGCAAGTCGCCCGCCGGATTGACACTTTGCCAGCGCTAGACACCCGAAGCAATGTCATCGCTGCCACCGCAGTGCTGGCCGGATTAGTATTGGAGAAGGCCGTTATTCAGCAAATTTTACGGGAGGAGATGGTGAAAGAATCCGTTATCTATCAAGATATCTTGTCCCAAGGGGTACGACAAGGCATACAACAAGGCTTAGAACAGGGTTTGCAACAGGGCTTGCAACAGGGTTTGCAACAGGGCTTGCAACAGGGCTTGCAACAGGGTTTGCAACAGGGTTTGCAACAGGGTTTGCAACAGGGTTTGCAACACGAAATTATGCTGATACAACGGTTGCTCAAGCGCCGTGTCGGCGATGTGGAGCCAGGGTTAGCAGCCCGCGTGCGATCGCTCTCAGCGGATCAACTAGACGCCCTAGGGGAAGCCCTTCTGGACTTTACGCAACCGGAAGACCTGGCCAATTGGCTAGCCCGAAATGCACCCTAGATTCCTGCCTAAATTTGTGACACCCCCCTGCTTGGGGGCAGCACAAACCCTTCCGGGAGGATGGCACTGGTGAGGTCCGCTCCGGCTAAATCCGTCCCGGTGAGGTCCGCATCCGTGAGATCAGCCTGGCGTAGGATGGCTCCGCGCAGGTTGGCATAGCTTAAATCGGCTCCTCGGAGACTGGCCGCCGTTAGATCCGTGACTAGTGATCCCCATTGCACCCGTTGGCTAAGGTTAGCTCGACACAAGGTTGCCCCATCCAAATTGGCGTGGTGCAAAATGGCGGCCCCCAGATCGGCATAACTCAAATCGGCTCCCTGGAGATTGGCGTAGGCCAGATTAGTACATTGATCCGAACTAGGCCGTAGATCGCTTTCATATAAAATGGCCTTCACTAAGACCGCTTCACTGAGATTGGCACCACATAGACTCGCTTTGATCAAATTTGCCTGTAGCAGTGTGGCTCGACACAAATTTGCCCCGCTGAGGTCAGCCTCCCGCAGGATGGCGGTGCTTAAATCGGCTTCCCCTAAGTTGGTGCCCCAGAGAATCGCCTCGCTGAGATTCGCTCCGCATAGGCAGGCTTGGGTTAGGGCGGCTTTACCCAACCGGGTTTGACGTAAATCAGCGGCTTGTAAGTCGGCGGCGGTCAGATCTATTCCCATCAGATCTTGCTCCTGGAGATTCACCCGTTGGAAATGGCGCTCTCCGGCTGCATACCGTTGCAGCAAGGCTGCTTTATCCATAAATCCGATCTCAACTTAGGGCAACGTCCCACTCGTCTATACGCTTACGCACGCGACTGGAGCTTGGCAAAACTCGCAGCCTGTTGCAGAACCCGATCGCTGATGCGATCGCAGGCCAAATCACAAAACTTGAAGATTACCGGGTCCACGATTTCATAGTAGGCGCTGGTGCCCTTGGGGCTACGGGATAAAATCCCTGCCTGAGTTAACACCTTCAAGTGCTTAGAGAGGTTAGCTTGGCCCAACCCGGTGGCGTCGGACAGTTCCATGACATTCATCGGCCCCGATCGCAGATGGGTGAGAATCTGCAAGCGGCTCACCTCAGACAGTACCTTAAAGTAGTCGGCGACGGCAGCTAAAATCGTAGGGTCAGCATTAGAGAGCTTAGTTTTGGGCATGAATCGCGTCTATGGGGCCAACAGGGAGGAGAATAGACTGACCAGTCATCCAGTTCTACCCGGCCATGCACGGTTAGATAACTACATAGTTAGGGACAAGTAGTCCTGCATTTCAGTATACCGACTCCGGGTGACCGAAATCAGTGGATTGTAGCAGCGATCGCAATTGCGCCGCCAATACGCGTGCGGAAGGGAAGCGCTTTTCCGGCTGGGGATGGGTCACCTGCTGGATGATCTGGGCAAGGGCTGGTGACACGCCGGCCACGGCTCCAGTGGTAAATTGCCAGCCCGTCTCCTCATATTCATAAAGCGGTAATGGTTTTGCTCCCGTCAGCAGATAGGTGAGGGTATAGCCCAGGGAATAGAGATCGGATTGAATCACGGCTTTACCCGCCCGCTGTTCTGGTGCCATAAATCCCTTGGGGGTAAACCAGGTATCACGGGCCGGGACCAGATTTTGGATAATGCCAAAGTCCACCAAGGCAATTTCATAACCCTGTTTCGGGACAGCCCGCCGGATCAGGTTTTTGGGCTTGACATCCCCGTGTAGGATGGGTGGCGAGTGGCTGTGCATATAGTCCAAAATATCGCACACTTGCAGCATCCACGCGATCACCTGAGATTGCGAGATTCTTCCATACTGCTGTAACCACTCCGCCAGGTTCATACCGTAGATCATTTCATTGACCAGGTACGGTTGACCAGCCACGGGGAAGAGATCCACAAAGCGGGGCAGACCGGGATGGCGCAGTTGTCGCCGCCGCTTCGCTTCCTTTTCAAATCCTGCCATCACTTCAGGATGACGTAGCCAGTAGTTAGAGTTCAGGGTTTTGAGGACATAGCTTTGGCCATTACGCCACCCTTGGTAGGTAATCCCCACATTATCCTGACTGACAATCCGAATAATCTGATAGTTACCCACGGTTTGCAAAATATGCAGCGGTTGCCCACAGTCCAAACAAAAGAGGCGATCGGGGGTCGAGCGCTCGTGGGTACAGGCCAAAGGCGGGTTCGTAGCCTGACTATCCAGGGTCAGGGTCCCCACTTCAAGCGGAGACAAGGGTTGGACGGCAGAGCCACTGTCAGCCGCCGCCTCCACCAATTGCAACGGGGTCGGCGGCGCATGGGCAAAGGGATCGGGGGGCATTTCCGTTGGGGGCAGATGGGTAGGACCTGGACGGGTTTGATCCACCTCGCCCGCCATCATCGCCGGGGTGACCTCCCCTTTCATCGCCGCTACCTCGGCTTTCCCGGCCTGCCCCTTGGGTGGCGAGCCATCTAAATGAATTTGGATATGGGGACCCGATCGGGCAAGCCGGATGACCATCCCATCGGTGACGGGAATTTGGGACACGCGCTGCCCGTCGATGTACGTGCCATTACTCCCCAAATTAACCAGCTCCCACTGCTTGCCTACCTGGCGTAGTTCAACGTGGTTCCGGGAAACAACCGCACTGTATAGGACGACCTGATTATCCGTCGATCGGCCAATCCGAATGACCGACTCATGCTCAAACGACCAGACCTGAATCGGGGTTGACTGGAGCGGGTGTAGCAGCTTCAGGGTAATCACGTGTTTAGAGGATATAAAATGACAGGACCTGAAGGAGCAGATGTAACACGAACAGGGGCAAATTTAGCCATGAGTGTATCAACTTCTCCGGGGAACTCGGCACAACGCCATTGTTAGCTGGCCCAGGTTAGGCCAACTGGAACAGGAAGGTCACTAAATCCCCTTTCCCCAATGCAATGCGATCACCCGGACGCAGACGGTGGCGGTTCCCAGGGGATAGGGGCAGATTATTAACATAGGTGCCATTGGCACTACCCACATCCTCCAGGTAATAATCATCCCCTTCCACGCGAATGTCGGCATGGACCCGTGACACAATATCAGAATTCGGGAACCCCGACACGTCCACATCGGGGGGGATGCGATCATTGGGTTTGCCCAGATGAATGACGGTTAATCCCTGGGGTAACTCCAGGGTACTATTCGTCTGAAGGTGCAGTAGGCGCGCCGATTGGTGTTGCAGTTGGGTATGTTGTCCTGCGATCGGGGCGGCGGGGGTAGGCAGCGGGGTTGGCGCAGCCGACACCTCTGGTAGGGTGGCAAAGGTGGCCTCCCCTGGCGTCATGGGCGCAGCCGCCATACTTCCCGCACTGGCCACGGGCAGTTCCGCCAGATCGGGGATCGGGGGAATTTCCAGCGGATCGGGCATCACGAGCGGATCAAGGTTGCCTAGAGCGGCTTCCCCGGCTGCCGTGATCGGGCCGCTGGTCATGACCTCAGTGGCCGGTAAAGGAGCAGCACTTTTCAGATTAAAACCACACTGGCCGCAGAAGTGAGCATCCGCCTGGATCGTTGAGCCACAACTGGGACACGCAAGGGTGGCGGGTAGCGGCGTGTAACAAGACTCACACTGAACCGCCCCATCGGGATTTTGATGACTACAGTTTGGGCAAATGATCATACGCTAAACTCCCCCTATCACACTCCACCGTTTGCTTTAACCACGATCGTGGCTGCTGATCAGCAAAGATGCTGGGCAATCAGCCGAAATCCGTCTCGATCCACCTCAATCAACCGATTGGGGGCTGGTCGCTCTGTTCCTCGTTAACTGGATGTTCACCCAGGTTACCCAATCTTTGCAGCAACTTTATCGAAACCTTTCCTTTTAGTCTAGCCAAGGAGTGAGCTTCCTTCTAGGCTAAGGAAAAGGTTACCTGATTCCCTAGTTATACAGTCCCCCCAATGATGCCATTAAATCCTGTTACTTCCCCCTGCCCCCCCGCCTCTGAGCATGACTGGGCTAGTCATCATCCGACTGCCGATTCTGATTGGGATCTCGATCAGGTGTTGGGCGGACTCTACCCGGACGATCGCCAGCGGGGAGCCATTGTTGCCGAACTGGAAACCTTGACCTTGCTCCACCACTCCCTGGTGCAACGCGCGGCAGCCCCCGATCGGTTAGCCTGCCTGGAACAACGCATTTTTCAACTGTTAGGGGTTGCTTAACCCACGCGCTGATTGGCCAATTGGCCCTAGCCTCCGCCCAATCCAGAGACAGCCGCTGGGGCAGTAATAGGCAAATGCACACGGAAGGTTGTCCCTTCGCCCGGTTGGCTTTTAACTGAGATCGTCCCATTGGAGCGTTGCACTAAGTGATGCACGATCGTTAAACCAAGGCCAGCCCCTTCCGCTTCCGAGTGGGGTTGCTCCTGACGTAGCCGGTAAAATGGTTCAAAGATATGGCGGTGTTCGTCGGGTGGAATGCCAATCCCCGTATCCCGGACCTCTAGCACAAGGGTGTCGCCCTGTTGACTGACCTGCACCCAAACTTGGCCCCCAGCAGGGGTATATTTGAGGCTGTTGTGTAATAGGTGAATGACGATCTGGCGTATCCAGGTGGACAACCCCGAAATGGTGGGTAAGGTATCGGGAACCGTGTAAAACAGGCCAATACCGCGCTCCTGGGCTAGGGGTTGATAGGTACTCACAATACCGGGCACAATTTCACTAAGGTGTAGGGGCTGGGTTTCCTGGGTGGCGTCGTGTTCAAGTTGCAGTAAATCTAGCACGCTGTTGATCAACGCGGTTTGGCGATCGCAGGCCGTGCGCAACAAGTCCATATAACGTTGCCGCTGAGCTACCTTCAGATTGGGGGAATCTAACAGGGTAAGGGCCGTTTTCATATTAGTCAGGGGTGTGCGGAGTTCCTGACCGACCATGTGCAAGAGTTCGTCTTTGAGGCGAATTTCACTTTGGGCATTCTCATGCTGGCGCTGAAGGTGCTCTACCGTCTCGGCCTGCCTGCGGTTGCTCACCAACTGGCGCCATACCTCTTCCTGCCGTTGGGTTTGGCGGGTAAAGAGGCGGCTGATGAGGCTGGGGTCTGGCTCCTGGGGGCGCTGTTGGGCTAAAAAGGCATCCCAGTGAGAGCTAGGCGCAGGGGGATTGGGGGGCGCTGGGCTACAGGCGATCGCCTGCCGGAGGCCCACCAGCACTTCCTGAATCACGATCGGGTCGCAGGTAATAAACCCTAGGAGCGGATGACGCCGCTGGCTGGCCAAGTTGGCTGGGGGAGTTGTAAACAATTGGGGTTCGCTGAACTCTTCCCCCGGTAAGCGCACCGATCGCGGCTGGTGGGCCAAGATCAAAACCGATAGGCCCTCGGTAATGGCCAACAGAAAATATTCACGTTTGAGGTGGCTGTCGGCATCTAGGACGATGGTCACGGTTGCCGTGGCCTCATCATCAGGCAGGATGGGGGTCGTGGCAGCGGGGGTAAACACACAGAGCTTGGCCGTCCCGCCTAGTCTGGTCCGATAGCGATCGAGATCCTCCTGCCAAACCGGGGCTTGGGGCAGCTTCACCCATAGGTTAGCCACCAATTCCTGGTCTACCAATACATCAATCAGGGAGGCCATTGCTGACTTTAAGGTGGCGGGACTCAGTTGCAAGGGTACTGGCGGCGATTGACAGTGGCAAGCCAGTTCATATAGGGAAATATCCTGACAGGAAAACGCGGTCATAGTGGCTTCAGGATGGGCGGATCAGACGAATCAGCAGACAAACAACACACACTCAGATATAAACACATTATCGGTGATAGACAGTGCCCCTACCTGCAATCGAGAAGGGGTACTGTCATCAGACTCTACTTAAGGTGACATTTTCCTTTGCCCGTCTTCCGGACGTTTAGGCTGATGCCTCAAAAAGCATCGATTGAACCAGCGGGAGCGAAGTGGCCCGATCCCGCGAATACGCGGCGTGATGTGCTCCCAATCCATAAAGATATGAACGAATGAGAGCCATTGCCGCCAGGAACCGATGGGCCGTTGCTGCCGGAGATACCGCCGTTCCCTCCCTAATGAAATACTGTCAAGTCTTGTAAACAAGGGGCTTAAGCCCCTGGTCTGTACCTCACTAAATAGGGAAGTGCTGTAAGTTGAAACTGAGATGCCCTCAGAAATCCTAGTAGACTGTCATGCTTAACAACGATGGATTGCAAGGGGGTGTGGAGCCTGCGCGGCCCAACACGTTGACGATCCCTGTTGGGCCGCACTGCGTTTAACCCAATCTACCCCTATTAAGTTTGACAGTACACTAACCTTAGAGTCTGCCTTTAGTCTGACTTAGCTGTTAGGATTTGTCGATCTGAGCCGTCAGGTACAAAGAGGCGCGATCGCTATGCTAGCTTGGAGATGCTCATCTTCAGGGCATTGTCTATGGCTCTGGGGGGAATGTCCTGTCGGTATTTGTTATAGTTCCACGCCATGACCGATCCGCGATCGCCCAGTGCTGGCACGGTGATTGCTAGCCGTTACCGTATCTTGTCATTGCTGGGACAGGGGGGGTTTGGTCGTTCCTACCTGGCCGAAGATCAGAACCGCTTTAATGAACCTTGTGTTCTTAAGGAATTTGCGCCCCAACTGCAGGGATCGCAGGCCCTCCAAAAGGCCAAGGCGCTTTTCCAACGGGAGGCAGGCATCCTCTACCAATTGCACCATCCCCAAATCCCGGCCTTCCGCGAGTTACTTCAGACGGAGGTTCAGGGGCAGGAATGCCTATTCCTGGTTCAACAATATATTCCCGGACCAACCTATCTGGAGCAGCTTCAGCAGGGCTGCCGGTGGCAAGAAACTGAGGCAATTCAATTTTTGCAGCAAATCCTACCCGTGCTGGACTACCTGCATGGTCAGGGCATTATCCACCGCGATCTGGCCCCGGATAATTTAATCCGGGAGGCCCAGCAAAACCGACCCGTTCTCATCGATTTTGGGGCCGTCAAGCAGGTGGCAATCAGCGCCATTCAACAGTTCAGTCCGGCGGGACAGGCGGTGGCAACGGTGGTGGCGAAGTCAGGCTATACCCCACCCGAACAGCAGTATGGTCGGCCTGTAGCCGCGAGTGATCTCTATGCCCTGGGGGTGACTACCCTGGTGTTGTTAACGGGGCAGAGTCCGGCGGCACTACGCGATCCCACGACGGGGGTATGGCACTGGCAACCGTGGGTGTCCCTGACGCCTGCTTTTAGGACCTTGCTGATGCGCATGCTAGCGGAACGGGTGGGCGATCGCTACCCTTCGGCCCAGGCTGTTCTGAGGGATCTGGTCGATCTGGCACCGGGGAATCACTCGGTTACACCTGCGACGGCTGGGGGCTGGGGGCGATCGCCCCGTCTTACTCCCTCACCCCCGCCGATGGGGCCGTCCCTCTCCCAATTGCAGACGTTAGTGGCGGCTCCCCGGCGTCCGCTCCCCCTATCCCCAGGGCTACCCTCACCCCCATTGGCTGCCCACACACCGACGACTCCGGTGTCGCGTCGCTCTGCTGGCTTAGGTCGGTTAGGTGGGTTATTGTGGCGGCTTGTGCTGACCATTGGTCGAGTCGTTTTGGCCCTGCTCAAATGGGGGGTACGGGGCCTACTGGCGTTACTAGGCCTGGTGATCCGCACGGTCATCGCGAAGCTGGTTTTGGGGGGAATGTTGTTGGTGTTGCTGCTCGGCTTCGTGAGTGGCTTCCCGTCCCAGTGGCCAGACTGGCTAGGGCATTTCCGGGCGATCGAGACCTGGTTGCCAGGGCGATCGGAATCGGCCACAAATTGTCAAGAACGGATTATTAAAGAGATGCAAGCCCAAAATATTCCCGCCAGTGAACGCAGCCGCCTGTATGCGATCGTCGATGCCCAGTTCTATGCCACCTATCCCCATCTGGAGGGGCGTGCCTTAACTGATACCCCCGCCGATGCCCAACTGCGTCGTGCCTGGTGTCGTTTAGCGACAACGGCGATCGCGGGCGATTAGATCCGCTCTCTAAAACTTACTCTGCGTTCAAATCACGGTCTAAGATTATGCCACAGCTATTACAGACAAACAGCCGATCGCTTAAAGATAGATGCTCCTTTTTATTGCCACAACAGGAGCAAAGCTTGCTGCTGGGGTAAAATCGATTAACTGTCGTTACCACCGCACCATACCACGCGGCTTTATACGTCAATTGACGTTGGAACTCGTAGAAGCCAGCATCCGCAATCGCACCCGCTAGTTTGTGGTTTTTTAACATGCCCTTCACCCTTAAGTCTTCAACGACAATCTCACCGTGGTTCTGGGTCAGATAAGTCGTCAGTTTGTGCAGGGCATCCCTGCGGATATTGGCTATCCGAGCGTGGAGTTTAGCTAGCTTTAACTTGGTCTTTTGTCAATTTTGACTCCCTTTCACTTGACGACAAAGCTTCCTTCCCCAGGTTAGGACAAGGGGCTTGGCAGTCCATTGCCCGCCAGCGCCCGATGATTGGGGGGACCAGGGCAGGTTGGCCGTAGCCTGACCAAATTAACGCTAGTGCCAATCGGGCTAGGTAACGGCAGTATCCTCAAACTTATACCCTACCCCAATCACGGTTTTCACAAAGGTTGGATTAGCGGGATCGGGTTCAATCTTTTTGCGCAGGCGAGCAATATGGGTATCGACCACCCGTTCATCCCCGTAGAAATCCCCCCCCCAGAGTTTATCGATCAGTTGGGTGCGGCTCCAGGCCCGACCGGGATAACTCATAAAGGTGGCCAGGAGTTCAAATTCCAATGCGGTCAGATCAAGGGATTCCAACTGATCTGGGGTTAGGTGGCGTTGGGCAACACGTTGCTCTAGATCGAGGGTAAAATGCTGGGTGCGTTGCAGATTTTGTGGACCCGTTTGACGTAAAGACCGACGCAGGAGGGCGCGCACGCGGGCTACCAGTTCTCTGGGGCTGAAGGGTTTGACGAGGTAATCATCGGCTCCCGTTGAAAGGCCAATAATGCGATCGATTTCTTCGCCCTTAGCCGTTAGCATCAGGATGTAGGGATCTTTGGCACCGGGCCGCTGACGAATGCGGGCACAGACTTCGAGGCCATCCAGACCGGGTAGCATCAGATCCAGGATAATTAAATCCGGTTGGTGGATTTGGACGTACTCTAGGGCCAAATCTCCCCGATGGCAGACATGGCAGGTGAAGCCATCCTTCTCCAGGTAAAGTTGGATAAGATCCGCGATCGCGACCTCATCTTCAACAATTAGGATCTCCATCCCTGCTCCTTGTGACGAAGCCCATGTCTAGTCTTGTTTGAGGTTTCGCAATTGCTCTTGTAGGAAATCGACCTGCTGGCGAAGGGCGGCAATTTCTTCAGGATTGTCGATCGCCCCCTCTTCCTCGTCATCATCCATAATTTCAATGCGGCGCGGTTCCTTCGGTGTGTCGGGTTCGGGTGCCGCCGCTTTGGGTTGCTGGGCCTGCTGCATCAGGTCTTCCACCATCTTGCGGGCCTCTTCGGTGGTCATCTCACCGCGTGCAACCAGTTCATCTGCGAGCTTTTGTACCTGGCCTCGCAGTTCAACCACGGTGCTGCCCGCTTTCTCCCCCGCATAGGATGCCAGCCCTACGCCTAGATAGAAGGCTTTTTGTACGAGATCACCAAACCCAGCCATCGCTTCGCAGACTCCGACAACGGGAAGACCCGGAGTCTACGCCTATCGCAAGCATCCCGTATTGCTGCTACTTTCCAGTCCTGACAAGGTTTGGGCGTTACGATCGCGTAGGTCCGGATCATTCCTAGCATAACACTGCCTACCCCCGTTTGAGCAGTTTGGCCGTGTAGGCTCGGCTTGGGGCGTTTAGACAACCAAGGGATAAAGCCCTGTCTGACTCTATCCCTCCTTCGCTGATACGCAAAAAACAATGGTTGGGGTTTAGCCCTTACGGGAGTAGTATTCAACCACAAGTAGTTCGTTAATTGCCAAGGCGACCCATTCCCGCTCAATGACACTGTTGACCTTACCCACTAGCGTATTCTTGTCAAACTCTAGGTGGCTGGGAATATTGGATAAGCCAGGGTATTCCAAATTCTGTTGGACCAGCTTGCGAGAGGCATCGCGATCGCGCACGGTAATCACGTCACCGGGTTTACAGTTGTAGCTGGGGATATCGACCACGCGCCCGTTGACACAGACATGGCCGTGGTTCACCAGTTGGCGAGCCGAAGGAATAGTGGGAGCCATGCCCATGCGGAATACCGTATTGTCCAGCCGCATTTCCAGTAATTGCAGCAATACCAAACCGGTGGAACCAGTTGCCCGCCGTGCCTTCCGCACATAACGCAGCAATTGACGCTCAGACAAGCCGTAGTTGTAGCGCAGCTTTTGCTTTTCTTCCAGACGGATGGCGTATTCCGACTTTTTCTTGCGCGTTTGGCCGTGTTGACCGGGGGGATAGGCACGCCGAGGGGACTTACGGGTGAGACCGGGTAGTTCTCCGAGACGGCGCACGATGCGGAGGCGGGGACCTCGGTAGCGTGACATGCGGATTCCTCTTTAAATATACCAACTGCAATATCTACACAGACGTTCTAGTATACACTACGAATCGCCCAGACTTGACAATAAATCCGGTTGATGTCCGGTTGAGGCGTCGGGTTGAGGGGGCCGATCGCCGCAGCTACAAGTGCCTGAGGTTTGCGGTAACCTAGAAACTCCGGTGACGGTTTAGCGGGGGTTAACTCGGCTCAACGCACCGTCAACTTATACTCATATCTATAACCCAATCAACGCGCCATCCTTCAACTAACAATGCGGACTTATTACTGTGGTCAACTCCGGAGCAACCAGGTCGGTGAGACCGTTACCCTCTATGGCTGGGTCGATCGCCGCCGTGACCACGGGGGGGTGATTTTCCTGGACCTGCGCGATCGCAGTGGGATTGCCCAGATCGTCGCGAATCCGGATCAACCGACGGCCTATGCCCAGGCTGATGCCCTCCGCAATGAGTACGTCGTGCGCGTTGTTGGCCAAGTGCGGCAGCGGCCCGCAGAATCCCTCAACCCCAACCTGCCCACGGGGGAAGTGGAAGTCTACGCCGACACGATCGACCTCCTGAACCCCGTCTATAAACAATTGCCCTTCCAAGTCTCCGCCACCGAAGCGGAAAGTGTGCGGGAAGACCTGCGGCTGAAGTATCGCTATCTGGACCTGCGGCGATCGCGCATGAGCCGCAACCTCACCCTACGCCATCAAGTTGTCCAGGCCATCCGCCGCTACCTGGAAGACCAAGAGGGCTTTATTGAAGTGGAGACCCCGATTTTGACCCGCTCCACTCCCGAAGGCGCACGGGATTACCTCGTCCCCAGCCGCGTGAATCCAGGAGAATGGTTCGCCCTGCCCCAGTCGCCCCAACTGTTTAAGCAATTGCTCATGGTGTCGGGCCTCGATCGCTATTACCAAATTGCTCGCTGTTTCCGGGATGAAGACCTGCGGGCCGATCGCCAGCCGGAGTTTACCCAACTGGATATGGAGATGAGTTTTCTCTCTCAGGAAGAAATTCTCCAGCTAAACGAAGGCTTAGTCTGTCATATTTTCCAAGCCGTGAAGGGGATTGACCTACCCCGGCCCTTCCCCCGGTTGACCTATGCTGAGGCGATGGCCCGCTTTGGCACCGATCGCCCTGATACTCGCTTTGGCTTGGAGTTGGTGGATGTGTCGGACCTGCTCCAGGATTCAGGTTTTAAGGTGTTTTCCGGCGCGATCGCCAGTGGCGGTTGCGTCAAAGTCCTGCCGATTCCCAATGGGAATGATCAGGTATCCAACGTGCGGATTAAACCGGGGGGGGATCTGTTCCAGGAGGCGACGATCGCCGGGGCCAAGGGGCTGGCCTATATTCGGGTGCGGGAAAATGGCGAGATTGATACGATCGGGGCGATTAAGGACAACCTGAGTCCGGACCAGAAGCAGGCATTGCTCGATCGCACCCAAGCCCAGGCGGGTCACCTGCTGCTCTTCGGAGCCGGTCCCACGGATATTGTCAACAAAACCCTCGATCGCCTGCGCCAGTGTTTGGGCCAAGAATTGGGCCTGATCGATCCGAATCAGATCAATCTACTCTGGGTGACTGACTTCCCCATGTTCGAGTGGAATCCTGATGAGAAGCGGCTGGAAGCCCTGCACCACCCCTTCACGGCTCCCCATCCCGATGATCTGGGGGACCTGAAAACTGCCCGTGCCCAAGCCTATGACCTCGTGTTAAATGGGCTGGAGATTGGGGGTGGCTCCCTGCGGATTTATCAGCGATCGGTTCAGGAACAAGTCTTTGAGACAATCGGTCTGTCATTGGAGGAGGCGTATAGCAAATTTGGCTTCCTGCTGGAGGCGTTTGAGTATGGCACGCCGCCCCACGGGGGGATCGCCTACGGGTTGGATCGGCTGGTGATGCTCTTGGCAGGGGAAGACTCAATCCGGGATGTGATTGCCTTTCCGAAGACGCAACAGGCCCGCTGCCTGCTGACCGATGCCCCGGCCCCAGTCGAGCGCAAGCAATTGCAGGAACTCCAGGTGGCCTCCACCTATAAGCCTAAGGCGGCTGCGCCAGAGGTAGCCAAATCCGAGGTAGCCAAATCCGTCTAAGTTTCCACCTGACTGACCAGCGGCAGTTCTGGCCGGAGCAGAGTATAGTGATGTCAACAAAGATGCCTTCTAATCAACCCCCAGAGAAACCTGCTGCGATCATGACACCTGCCCCCGACAAAGAGAACCATCTGGAGCCGGAAATACAAGAGAATCCGTGGGTCGAGGGGATTAAGACGATCGTGGTCGCCTTGTTGCTGGCCTTTGGGATTCGCACCTTTATCGCCGAGGCGCGGTTTATCCCATCCGGGTCAATGGAGCCGACGCTGCAAGGGTCACCCAACCGTTGGTATGCTGATCAAATTCTGGTAGATAAGGTGGGCTATAAATTCAGCCAACCCCAGGCCAAGGATATTATTGTCTTTCAGCCAACGGATGAGCTAAAGCGCCAGCGCTTCAATGATGCCTTTATTAAACGGATTATTGGCGTACCCGGCGATCGCGTGGAATTGCGGCAAGGGCAGGTTTATCTCAATGGTGCCCCCTTATCGGAACCCTACGTCTATCCAGGTGCAGAAACAACCTTGGCTACTTGCCAGGGCAGTCCCTCGGAATTAAGCCCCTTTCTGCAAAACCCAGTCACCATCCCAGACAAGCATTATCTGGTGCTGGGGGATAACCGCGAGAGTAGCTATGATGGCCGCTGTTGGGGGCTAGTCCCCCAGGACCGCATCATTGGACGGGCGGTGTTCCGCTTCTGGCCTCCGACCCGGATGGGGGGACTGAATTAGGGGTGGGATAGCCATAGATCTATAGCCATAAATCTACGGGAAGTTCAATCCAACTGACGCGGATCGGTTGCTGGGGGATGCCAGCCTTGTTTTGCCGCTGCGTTCAGGGTCATTGCTGCGCTACTAGCAAAGAATTAAAATAGGTAAACAGACGATCTAGTTCCATGATGGCGTCGAGTTCCGCTGCTTCTTCAGGGGGGAGCGCCCCCAGCTTATTTTTGTCTAACAGCACTTCCAATCGGGACTGCAACTCATCGGTAAATTTGAACAGTCGCAGGTTGTCAACGGTTTCGACGGTAATGCCTCTTTCTAGGAAGGATTGGGGGCTAATGACCACTTGTATCATTAGACTTTAGGTAGAACTTAATTAGCGTTAAGGACACACGATATTTATCCGTAGATATTTATCTACCTTAAAGCAAGCGGGGCTTCGGGCAAAAAGGCAAGGACGATCTGCTCTGAGGGCACGCCTCGATCGATCAAGTCCTGGGTAATGCCCTGTTCCATGCCGTCATATTCCAGATAAATCCGGTTATCGTGCAGGGTAATGTAGATCAGGTTGCCCCGCACTCTGCGCCCCTGACTCCAACCTGTCTGCATGAGGGCATAGCGATCTTGGGTGTCGTCGAAGACCGTATCCAGCCGAATTTGCCCGTGGGATGGGGTTAAGCGGGCGTACTCGCTGAGCACCTGTTTCACGATCTCCCTCAGAGTGGCGGTATCCATTGTTTCACCTCAAGCGTTTCGACATCCACAACCAACAGATTCAGGGGCAAATCTCGGATCACCAGTTCCCCGATCGGCTCACGAAATAACTCGTCATACACCGGGGTGCTCACCGCCAGATAGAGCCGTCGTTCTGGGTCAACCTGTGCCAGGAGCAGCCGGTAGAGCATATATTGCCCGATCGCTTGTTCTAGCTCGGCGATGGGTGATTTGCCGCGCAGGTCTTTAATCTCAATGGCAATGCGATAGTTGCCGCGCTCCGCTCCAATAAACCATCCGGTTATGCCCAAGTCTACAAACAAAAAGCGCTCCCCATCAATGGCGATCGCGGTCAATACCGAAAAAGCGCGATCGGAATTTCTAATCGCCTAAGTGTCAGGCAACGGTTTTGCAGTCAACCTAGATATCGTCTGGATTGACCCCCATCTGTCTGAGTCGTTCGGCTAATCGCTCTGCCCGTTGCCGCTCCGCCTCCGCCCGTTGCCGCTCCGCCTCCGCCCGCTGCCGCTCCGCCTCCGCCCGCTGCCGCTCAAGCTCTCTGCCTTCGGCTCCAGTCGGAATCACGTCACCATTCTGGTCGCACCAGCGTAACCAGACCCGTGTGACCTCTTCTTCAAACTGCCCTGACCATAGTGTCAGTCCTAAACCAACTTGCTCTAGCCACACCATCTGCCCGACTTCTCTAATACCCTCGGCAGAAGTCATCTCGATGTACTGGCCAACGGAGTTCGCCCACACACGCAATAGTGCGCCGTTCATCTCGCTGGCCGATTGAATCTGCCGCAACGGGTCAAACACCACATAGTAGGGAATGTGGATTTGGGCGTAGAGGTCTTTTTTCGCCGTCGTTTTCCCCTTTTGCAATGACTTGCGGCTCACGGTCAGTTCGTCCCCTTCGTCATTGGAAACGATCTCAATGCACACGTCTGGCAGTTTGCCAAATTCCCAGACAAAATAGGTGCGGTTCTCTTTGAGTGAAAAGTCTTCGGCACACTGCACGCCCAAACTCAGCATCATGTCTGGGACGACCGGATCTCCCTTGCGTTTGTAAAACAACCCGACGTTGGCGGCTGCTAGAAACGGTGACGGGATAGGCTTGGAACTGTACAGGGGTTCTACCAATAGCCGCTGCTGTTTCTCGGATTGCAAATTGTCCACGGGGGTATCATCCTCGATCGCCAACTGACTGATATCTAGGTCATTGACGATTTCGTCTGGATTGAGCAGTTGCTGAGTCATGGGCAGTGACCAAACTCGATACTTCATTATGGTCAAATCTTGGCGCAGGCACGAAGCATGGGTTAGGGGGAGCAAGAAATCGGACTTGAACTCACCGCTGCTGCACAAACGTTTGTTGGTCTCTTCTGGGTTTTTGGTGTATACAGCGGTTTCTGCTCCAGTGAGGTACAGCCATGCCTTACTGCGTAAGGATTCTAGCCGCAATCTTGACCCTCAGTATACTGGGAGCCGCTGTAGTATTAGGCGAGGAAGCAGAAGTCAAGTGTTGGTTTCAAAAGTGTTAGCCTGTCTTACATTAATGCACTTATCCCATCCGTCTAACGTCACCGTCCTGCGCTCGCTATCCTGACTCATGGGTCATCGGTGCCCAAGTTTTGATCACTCGCCCCGTAAGGGTTTGGCCTAGCCAGGGAGTATTGGTCGCCTGGGACGCTAGGGTGGTGGGACTCACAACCCAAGTTTGTTGCGGATCGAAAAGGGTTAACTCGGCAGCTTGACCAGGGGCCAGCATCGGGGGAGCTTGCTGTAAACACTGGGCGGGAGCCGTACTGAGGCAGCGCCAGAGGGTTGTCGCGGGCACCAAACCGGGCATCACCAGGGCTTGCCAGAGTAGGGGCAGGGCCAACTCCAGCCCGATCGCCCCTGGGGGGGATTCACTAAAGGCCACGGTTTTCTCTTCATAGGTGTAGGGCGCATGATCAATGGCGATCGCGTCCAAGACCCCAGTGTTAATGGCCTCAATCAGAGCTGCACGATCGCGGGGGGTGCCCAATGGCGGCATCAGGTGCAAGCTGGGATCATAGGGCTGGAAGCCAGTGGTCCCGTCAATATCGGCGCTACTGAGCAAGAGGTGCATCCAGGTCGTACTCGCGGTGATCGGCAAGTCCCGTGCCTTGGCATCAGCGATCAGGTCTACCCCGCGTGCGGTTGAGATGCGCATCAGATGCACAGGAGTTCCAGTTGCGGCCACGCATTCGAGAATCGCCGCGATCGCGATCGTTTCCGCAATCGCAGGCACTCTGGGTAAACCCAAACGGATGGCATCGGTGCCCTCACGCACCCCCCCCTGGCGATGCAGTTGTGGTTGACAGGGCCAGAGGGCGATCGGTTTACCTAAGGGTTGGGCGTAGTCCAGGATGCGCCACAGCAACAGGGGGTCTGCCAAGGGCTGTCCATCCGCCAAACCCACCACCCCAGCAGCGACCAGATCGGCAAATTCCGTCATTTGTTGCCCCTGGGCCGCGATCGTCAAGGCTCCCCAACTATCCAGGCGCAAGGGTAGATCAAGCTGGGCAAAGGTGGATTGCAGCCAACGCCAGCCAGCGGGTTGGTCTAAAACGGGTTGGGTGTCGGGTAACAGGGTTAACCGGGTAAAACCGCCCGCGATCGCCGCTCGCCCCAAGGACGCCAAGGTTTCCCGTGATTCAAACCCTGGCTCCCCACTGTGGCTATACAGATCCACCAACCCCGGCCCCAAGACTAAGCCCTGACCATGCTGCCGGGGAATGTCCGGGTCTGCCGTAAGATCCTCACCGATCTGGATAAGGGTATTGTCCACGATCAGGACATCCGTCACGCGATCGCGGGGAGCCATCGGATCAATCAATCGCACCTGTTGCAATAAAACCGCAGCCATAGACAATTCAATTCGCACCAGCGGAGAGCATCCACACTTTACCGGAAATGGCTCAACGGATTAGGCAATGGGCATAAAAAATCGCTCGCTTATTTCTCGGTTAAGATCCAGGCCCCATCCCAATCCTCTGGGGGAGGGTTTTGCAGGTAGTGCTGGCAGCGCTCTAGGTGCAAGGTCGCTGACTTATCCTGCTTATCAATACCCAAGACCATGCCAAACTGGGCCATTGCCATTGGGAAATTGCGCTCTAGATAGTATTTCCGTCCTTGATGATAGAGGTCAATGATTTGCTTTTTCGCATCCGAAATCGGTTCCGTGGCTAAGCCAATGAGTTCATAAACGGCGACCGGTTGGGTTTTCCCTTTAACGGTAATATAGTCCAACTCCCTCGCCCAAACGCGATCGGCACAGGGGCGATAGGTCATTTCACTAATCACAATATCTGTCCCATAGATCTTACTGGCCGACTCCAAACGCGATCCTAGGTTGACCCCATCTCCGATCGCGGTAAATTCCATACGCTTACTGGAGCCAATATTGCCGCTAATCACCACATCGGAGTTGATGCCAATCCCAATCCGAATCGGTAAGTAATTATGGGCGACTCGTTCCTCGTTAAATGCTGCTAGCCGATGGCGCATTTCGATCGCTGTTTGTACGGCCATCCATTCATGATCTTCGAGGGGCAGCGGGGACCCAAACACGGCCATAATCGCATCACCGATATACTTATCCAGCGTCCCCTTGTAGGTGAAAACGGCATCTACCATCGCCTCAAAGTACTTGTTCAGCATTTCCACCACTTCTTCGGCACTGAGGCTCTCGGTCAGGGTGGTGTAGCTACGAATATCGGAGAAGAGTACGGTGACTTCCTTGCGATCGCCGCCCATTTTGGCCGCGTCGGGATTTTCCAACAATTGCTCGGCTAACTCCTGGGTCATGTAGCGGTACATGGTACTCTTGAGCCGCTTTTCATCGCTGATATCATCCATAACGACCAGCGCCCCGGAAACCTGTTCGCCTTCACGGGCATCGGCAATTGTGATCGTGTTAATCGACAGGTTAATACTGTGGTGATCGCCTCCTTCCAGCGGTTGCAGCGTTTGATCGGGATAATACTGTTGGCGACTTTTTTCATCCTTAGCTGCGATCGCAGCGGTAAACCACCGACAGAAATCACCCTTTTCCAAGTGAATCAGATCAAGAACCGAACGGCCTTCCAGTACGGCATCGGGTTCTAACCCCAGCAACTGCTTAGCACTTTCATTAGCAGCAATAATTTGCCCCTCTTTATTCGTTGAAATCACGCCATTAGAGAGCGATCGCAACATATCGCGTTGGAGTTGTTCCTGTTGTTTCACCGTGGCGAATAATTTGGCATTCTTCAGGGCAACCCCTGCCTGAATATTGAACGCCTCCATGAATTCCTGATCACTACGATTAAAACTGGATTTCCAGCATTCAGGTGGCGTCGGCCAGTCATCCGGATTATAGGCAGGAAATTCACCTTGCTTTTTCTTATTGACCAGTTGGGTCACCCCAATCAATTCCCCGTCGGCAAATACGGGCATACATAACAGGCTACAGGTGCGATAGCCACTGGATTGGTCCGTTTTTTTCGCTGTCTCCGCCCCCTCCATATCGTAGAGATCAAAGGGAATATTCAACACCTCCCCCGTGGCCGCCACCTGGCCCGCAAACCCCACCCCGATCGGAATGCGGAGTTCCCGCAGACTGCCATCAGCAATCAGGATTTTGGTCCAAATTTCACCGCGATCGCGATCGATGAGCCACAGGGTACTGCGATCGGCATTCATCAGTGACTTGGCCTCATCCATCACACGTCGCAGAGTGTCGTCCAGATCCAAGCTACTCTGGCTGAGGGATTGGGTCGCCTTAATCAAGGCATTCGCCGCCCGTTGCCGCTGGGTCGCCACATAGAACGAGCGTGACGATTGCAAAATTAAACGAATCGAGGGGGCAAATTCCCGAAAGACTTCCTCGTCCGTCGCCGTAAATCCCGCCAAATCGATCTTTTGATCGAGGGGGGCACTGGGATCGGGGGTTGGCTTCAGTTTATTGATCAGTTGCACCACCGCCACGAGGTTCCCCTCCTCGTCCAGGAGCGGCAGAGCCAGCATCGTATAAGTCCGGTAGCCGTTCTTTTGATCCTGAATTTTGGCAAAGGTCGATCGGGGATCGTCATAAAAGTCGTAGGGAATATTCACCAACCGCTTAAAGGTGGCCACTTCCCCCGCAATCCCCTTATCGGCAGGAATGCGAATTTCAACCGTGCCCTGCTGCCCCTCGCCCTTGGCAATGATCGAATAGAGTTCGTTTTTCTCTTCGTCTAATAGAAAAATACTGGTGCGATCGGCGTTGAGCAGTTCCCCGGTTTTGAAGGTGATTGAACTGAGCATTTCCTCCAGGATTGAGTCGAACCCCTGGAGTTCCAGCATGGACAGGGTTTGGTTAACGACCTTCAGCTTTTCTTCAACATCAGTCACCACCTGCCGGAAAGTGTCTTGGGTCAGGGGGGCCAGGAAAGCGGAAAAACTGCCGCGAGTGGTGGTTAGGGCACTAGAGGTGGCCCCCACGCCCCCCTCACTGCCTTGGGGCGTTACGTCGATAATGGGGGAGCTATCCGTTGAGGCAGTAACAGTATCAATGACTACCACGGTTGCATCGACGGTGGGGATCTGCGGCGATGGGGCTGACATGGTGTTGGTAAAACCTGGCTAATATTATGGGGGGCAAGGCAGTGAGGCAGCAACGCAACCCTTCGGAATTGTACCTGGGGAGACGCTGCGCAAAGCGCAAGCTGTCAACCTGTTCCGGGACTTAATGGCTCCCTAGGACCATTGCCAAGTTGCAAGAAGGACCTCAAGCATATCTTAAACTCTACCCCCCGTTATCCTAAGCGTTGGCCGCAATTTCAGCTAAAATTACCCAGCCATAGAATCCTGTTTGTCCCAGTCTAGGGGAAAAGTTAGCCTTGGGAATGAATCTGACATTACACTTTAGCGATCGCAGCGGGCGGCGGCAGGCCGGTTGACGACTCATGCCGCCAGTTTTTGGGCCGATCTCGATGAGGGGGTGCCCTCGGCACACGGTGTGGCAGTCATCCCGCCTACGATTGGCCGCAGCAGCGATCGATCCCCAAACTATCCAGCAGTAAATCACTCACCGCATTGGCAACGGCAAACTCGCTGTAAAAGCTTTGGGAGAAGTCAAATCCCTGCATTTCCGTGACGATCGCGATTACCAGGGACCCCACATCATTTTCCCCCTCTAGGCGTTGGCGCACAAACACTTGGGCGGCGCGGCGGGCAATGTCCTGGTTGACGGGTTCCGGCAAAAACTCCTCGTTGAGCCAGCGGTGCAGTGCCGCAAAGAGCCACTCGCCCTCTTGCGGGGCATCTTGGGCAGGGGGCAGCGTTAGGGGCGGGATCGGCTCAGTCATGA
This sequence comes from Trichothermofontia sp., assembly GCF_053493415.1. Lineage (NCBI taxonomy): Bacteria > Bacillati > Cyanobacteriota > Cyanophyceae > Leptolyngbyales > Trichocoleusaceae > Trichothermofontia > Trichothermofontia sp. The sequence continues at coordinate 101,521 of NZ_JBRCAD010000010.1, forward strand.
CAAATCGGGCATTCTGTCGGGGCGTGGGCGATTTCAGAGCGTGGGCGATCGGGGCTGGGGGATGTAAGGATTAAGAATTGCCAACGAGGCGCAGCGTTATCCCGGAAATTGTCTAGGGTTAAGATTGGTCGCTATTGTCGCATATTCTTTCCCCGGCTGAGACAGCATTATGACCCAAGCAGTGTCCCCCGTCATGTCCCTCGGTGGTTGGCAACGCCTACAGAATGGTTCCGATATCCGGGGCGTAGCCCTAGAGGGCGTGCCCCAGGAGGCGGTTAACCTGACGCCTGCCGTAGCACAGCAGTTGGGACAGGCTTTCGTGGCGTGGTTAGGGGAAAAGCTGGGGAAAGCGGCCACAGACCTGACGATCGCGGTGGGGCGGGATAGTCGTCTTTCCGGACCTAGCTTGATGTCAGCATTCATGACCGGTGTCACCCGCATGGGCAGCCGGGTCTATGACTTTGGTCTGGCTTCAACGCCAGCGATGTTCATGAGCACAGTTAACCCCGATCGGCCCTGTGACGGGGCGGTGATGCTTACGGCCAGCCATTTACCCTTTAACCGCAATGGCTTTAAGTTTTTCACGGCCCAGGGGGGATTGGATAAGCCTGATATTGCCGATATTTTGGCGCGATCGGCCCAGGGGGTAACCGCCGAGGCAACCGTGACGCCAGGGACCCTTACCAATTGCGACTTTATGGCCGTATACGCTGCTGGCTTGGTGCAGTGGATGCGAGCGGCGGTGAATCATCCTCAGGATTTTGATCACCCCCTCAAGGGCTTAAAGATCATCGTCGATGCGGGGAATGGAGCGGGTGGCTTTTATGCCAGTCAGGTGTTGCAACCCCTTGGAGCCGACATAACGGGTAGTCAGTTTCTCGATCCGGATGGCACCTTCCCCAATCACATTCCCAACCCCGAAAATAAGGCAGCGATGGCCTCCATTCGGGCGGCAGTTTTGGCCAATCAGGCCGACTTAGGGATCATTTTTGATACGGATGTCGATCGCAGTGCGGCGGTTGATGCCCAGGGAAATGAACTGAATCGCAATCGGCTAATTGCCCTCGTGGCCGCGATCGTGTTGCGTGAACATCCCGGTTCGACGATCGTCACCGACTCAATTACCTCGGAGGGATTGACCCAGTTTATTGCAGACCTGGGTGGGGTGCATCACCGCTTTAAGCGCGGTTACAAAAACGTCATCAATGAGGCGGTGCGCTTAAACGCCGTTGGCCAGGAAGCGTGGCTAGCGATCGAAACATCAGGTCATGCAGCCATGCGGGAAAATTACTTTCTGGACGATGGCGCTTATTTAATCAGTAAATTACTCATTGAACTCGCCCGATTACGCCTTGAGGGTAAACATCTAGCAGATTTAATCGCAACGCTCCAGGAACCCGCAGAAAGTGAAGAGTTCCGGATCACAATCCAAACCGAGGATTTCCAAGCCTATGGGCAGGAAGTCATTGCCAAACTTATGGCGTTTGCGGCAGCTCAGCCCGATTGGGAAAGGGTTCCCAATAATTATGAAGGGATTCGGATTCGTTGCCAATCGCCGACGGAGGCCGGATGGTTCCTCCTGCGTCTTTCACTCCATGATCCGGTTTTGCCCTTGAATGTGGAATCGAATGTTACGGGAGGGGTGGCGGCCATCGTCGATCGCCTATTGGCCTTTTTCCAAACCTTACCCTCCCTGGATCTTTCAGCCCTATCTAAAACGGTGCTCTAATCACCTTTAAAGGTCCCCTTAACCTGCAAATCCTGGCAAGGAATGGTTTCCTGAGCCAAGGCGGCGATCGGGGTACGGCTATAAACCTGTAGCTGCGAGGTAGAGGACGCTCGGAACATCAAGCGTTGTCCCGGAAAAATCACCCGCTCAAAGCTTAAATCGGACCTGTCAGTGATTTTGATCACTTGCAATTGCTGCGTTTGATTGGCGTAATAGCACAATAACAATTCCGATTCGTGAAAAGACGAATTTATCCGATTTTGAGCTAAATTGACCATGTTTTTATTTCTTTCCCCAGAGTTTTATCAAAACAGTGCACGATAGTTCCACGGTAGCGCATTCAGGTAGGAAATTTCAGAGTGTCTTCAAGATTTTAAAGAACCCTCAACCTGTTCTTAACTTGCCAACGATCGTGATCCCTTGTCAGGGCAAGTTTCCTCGCCTTTTTAGGGGCGAGATTGCGGAAAAAGGTCAATTATTCGGGTCCTGTGGCCAGGATAGCGGGTCACGTTATGGATAATCCGGCTGGTTAATGGCCCGGATAAAATAGAGTTTTTGGTGAAGTATCCCCCCCTTATCCAAAACCGGTTCAACTTCGCCTAAGGTATTCACCATCTCCTCATAGAGTGGTAAAAACTCCCAATAGTAATCGGCTAGGGGTAAATCCAGGCGATGGACCACCACCCAATTGGCGTCCCCCCGTACTGACCACGGATGGCAATAATCCAGCGGATCAGACCGATCGCTGATCATGCCTGGACCCCAATACTGATCCATTAATTGGCGGGTTTTACGTGCCCCTTGCTTGCTGGTCGTCACAAACAGGATCTCACCCCCTGGGTTTAACAGGTTTCTCCCCTCGGTAATGAGGGCATCGGTCACAAACCGTCCCCAGCGGCCATTATGGTTCCAGTCGGCGGCAGGATGTTGGGCGCGATCGTTCAAGAGTTTCTGGAAAAATTCGCGGGTACCTGGAAACGTGGGGGGGTTCGAGTAAATGCGATCGACTTTACCCATTTTTTCAATATAGGGATAAACCGCGTCAAAACAATTGGATTGGAGAAAGATACCGGCTTGAGCAGGGAGTTGATTTAAGTGCCAATTTCGCTCTGCCATTACCATTGCTTGAGGATTGAGATCGGTAAACATCACCTGCTCGGCCCCCCTTATCCCCGCCACAATCCCTAAAATGCCTGAGCCTGCCGCAAAGTCAATTACCTTTTTACCCCGACAAGCATCGCCGAGGATGAGCTGGCACATTTCAGTGGTGAACGCCGTCGGTGCCCAAACGCTAGGATTACTTTCCAGTAAGATCTCAATGGTGGCTTGTTCCAGCGCAAATTCCAGCCTTAGAAGTTGACCCGGCTCTAGGTTTTGATAATGGTGTGACTGGCTCGGATCATAGGTAACAATCTCGCGGTGGTCTAAGTCAATCCCTACGTTAAGCGAATCCGCAGTTCCCGGTAATGGCTTCATGACAAAATTCCTTAATATTCCAATCTTGCGGGCTACAGAGGTACGGGCCAATTAATCATCCAGTTAACGATCCAGTTAACAATGCCCTTAATCTCACAGAAGTGAGCATTTTGACACCGACTCTCTGTGGGTAGCATACCGTATCAGCCGCCAGCCAACCGTTCGGACGATGGAACCGCAACCGCCCAGGACAACCCAGCTCCCCAACCCAGCTTCCTAGTACAATCCAGCAGGCTATCCCACGGGCGCTAGGCGCGATCGCAAAAATTTCCGATCTTCTCTCCGCATACTCCCTATTTTTCCCGATCGAAAGCGATATAATAAAAAGTTCGTGCTCATAGCTGCGTGGCGATACGCCGTCGGCGTTGCAACGCAACGCTATTCTTGTCGAGGGGGACCCCCCTAGGCAAATTGAGCGATAATGGGCAACGGTTCACCATTGGTTAGCGGGAGGGCCTATCCTGCTGCCCCTTTTGCTGTGATCGTGCCGTGGCTGTGATCGTGCTGTGATAGTAACCCGCAAGCGTTTATGAATAAGACTTACGTTCCCCCCCAAACCACTTCGCAGACGTGGTATGTCGTGGATGCCGAGAATCAGCGGCTCGGACGATTGGCCTCGGAAGTTGCCAAGGTCCTGCGCGGCAAAAACAAACCCGAATACACCCCCCACATGGATACGGGCGACTTCGTGATCATTGTCAACGCCGAAAAAATTGCCGTTACCGGTCGCAAGCGCACCCAAAAGCTCTACCGCCGCCACTCCGGTCGTCCCGGTGGTATGAAGGTGGAACCCTTTGCCAAGCTGCAAGCGCGTTTGCCAGAGCGCATTGTCGAGCAAGCCGTGCGGGGGATGCTGCCCAAAAATAGCCTGGGTCGCAAGCTCTTCACTAAGCTGAAGGTTTACGCTGGTCCCGACCATCCCCACCAAGCCCAAAAACCCGAACCGCTTCAACTTCAAACGATTCCAGGAGGTAACTAATGCAGGCTATCGATCGCAATCCGGCCCAAGGGGGTCGCGTTATGTACTGGGGCACGGGTCGCCGCAAGTCTTCTGTGGCGCGGGTACGCCTAGTGCCGGGGAACGGCCAGATCATCATTAACGGTAAGCCGGGGGATCTCTATCTCCAGTTCAACCCCGCCTACCTCAACAGTGTCAAGGCACCCTTGGAAACCCTGGGCTTGGATGCGGAGTATGACATCTTGGTGAATGCCTCCGGCGGGGGTCTAACTGGACAGGCCGATTCCATTCGGTTGGGTGTGGCCCGTGCCCTGTGCCAACTCGACCCAGAAAACCGCAAGCCCCTCAAGATCGAGGGCTACCTGACCCGCGATCCCCGTGCCAAGGAACGTCGCAAGTACGGTCTGCGCAAGGCCCGCAAGGCTCCGCAATACTCGAAGCGCTAAGCTCACGGCACGAAGCTGTATACCCCGATGCGGGTGGGAGCGCTGGCGCAACAGCCCCATTATTGGCCGGAGCGGGAGCGCTAAAATCGAGATAAGCCCCGCGATCGCGATTCAGCTTAGGCGTTGGGACCCTGCTCTGGCGGGTGACGGCCTTGGTTACTCGATGGGGCCGACAGTATTGACCGCAATATTCATTGACCGCAATATTCACCTGGGAATCACCCACAGCAATCATTCTCTGACGGTAAGGAACACTGAGATCATGCCTAAAGCTGACATTCACCCCACCTGGTACCCCGACGCCAAAGTTTACTGCAATGGCGAGGTGGTCATGACGGTAGGTTCAACGAAACCCGAAATTCATGTCGATGTGTGGTCAGGTAACCACCCTTTCTTCACCGGTACGCAGAAGATTATTGACACGGAAGGTCGTGTGGAACGCTTCCTGCGTAAATACGGTATGGGCGCCGATCAAGGAGCCGCCCAGTAAGGGGGCTTTGACGATCGATCGGCAACCAGGTAAAAAAGCTTTGGGGTAGGCAGCTTGCCTGCCAACGATCGGTCGCGCAAGCAGGGGGGCAGTTGGTGTTGAGCCTGCGAGGCCCAACATACCTATGGCCCCTAACACGCGGGTTGATTTTAGGGGGTCGCACCGTGTTTGACCCAACCTACTCAAATTTTTTTAAATCCCTTTCGGAATGCTGAGTCAGACGCGCAATGGCTGAGTCTTATCTACTGGAAAAACTGCAATCGGTTGAGCAAACCTTTGCGGAGTTGACCCGACGCTTGGCCGATCCGGACGTGGCGACTGATCCGGATGAACTTCAGCGGCTGGCAAAGGCGCGATCGTCCCTGGAAACTGTGGTCACCACCTATGATGCCTGGAAAGCCTCCCAAGCCGAGTTAGCCGGGGCGAAGCAGGTGCTCAAGGAGGCCGTCGGTGACCCGGAAATGTACACGATGGCGAGTCAGGAAGTCGAAGACTTGGAGCACAAGCTGACGGACCTGGAACGTCGCCTGAAGGTGCTGCTGCTCCCCCGCGATCCTAATGATGATAAGAACATCATGCTGGAAATTCGGGCTGGTACTGGGGGGGATGAGGCCAGCATTTGGGCCGGGGATTTGCTGCGTATGTACACCCGCTATGCTGAACAGCAAAACTGGCGGGTCAAGCTGGTGAGCGAGTCCCTGGGTGATATGGGGGGCTTCAAGGAGGCGATCCTAGAGATTCAGGGCGAACAGGTCTACAGTAAACTCAAGTACGAGGCCGGGGTCCATCGGGTCCAGCGGGTTCCCGTCACGGAAGCAGGCGGGCGGGTCCATACCTCGACGGCAACGGTGGCGGTGATGCCGGAAGTGGACGATGTTGAAGTGGAGATTGACCCCAAGGATATTGAAATCAGCACGGCGCGATCGGGCGGTGCGGGCGGTCAAAATGTCAACAAGGTGGAAACAGCGGTAGACCTAGTCCACAAGCCGACGGGGATTCGTGTCTTCTGTACCCAGGAGCGATCGCAATTGCAAAACCGGGAGCGAGCCATGCAAATTCTGCGGGCGAAGCTGTATGAACTTAAGCTTCAGGAACAGCAGGCGGCGGTTACGTCCATGCGGCGATCGCAGGTGGGTACCGGATCGCGATCGGAGAAAATTCGCACCTATAACTATAAGGACAACCGGGCGACCGATCACCGCTTGGGGCAGAATTTCCCGCTCAACTCGGTTCTGGAAGGGGATTTAGAAACCATCATTCAATCCTGCATTAGCCAGGATCAGCAGGAACAATTGGAGGCCCTCGCCGAGTCCAGCCCCCCCCCCACCGAGCAGTTGGTTTAGCCAAGGTTTCCCCCAGCCTAGCCAAAACCCGGTACGACCTCCCGTATTGTTAGTGAGTAAGGGCATGGCCTTATTAACCCTGCGCTCGATCCACAAAGACTTTGGGATCAAGGAAATCCTCCGAGAGGCTAGCCTGAGCCTGGAAGCGGGCGATCGTGTGGGCCTGATCGGGGTGAATGGCTCCGGTAAATCCACCTTGCTCAAAATCATTGCAGGTCTAGAGCCGATTGATGGCGGCGATCGCTGGGTGAATACGGCAGCCAGGGTCATCTATTTGCCGCAACAGCCTGCCCTGGATGAGGAGCGCACCGTATTAGAACAGGTATTTGCCGACAGTGGGGAACAGATGACCCTGGTGCGGGAGTATGAGGCGGTTTCTCACCAGTTGGCCTACGGGCAGGGAAATACCGAGGTGCTGATGGCCCAGTTGACCCAGCTATCGCAACGGCTGGACGCGACCGGGGGCTGGGACCTGGAAACCAATGCCAAGGTCATTCTGACGAAGTTAGGGATTGAAGACTTTACCGCCCGGGTTGGCACCCTGTCAGGCGGGTATCGCAAACGGATTGCGATCGCGGCTGCCTTACTGGCGGAACCGGATGTGTTGCTGATGGATGAACCGACTAACCACCTGGATGCCCTTTCCGTAGAATGGCTACAAAGCTATCTCCAGCGGTATCGTGGGGCACTCTTATTGATTACCCACGATCGCTACTTTTTGGATCAGGTGACGAACCGCATCTTGGAAATCGATCGGGGGGATTTGTCTGCCTATGCGGGTAACTATGCGTACTATCTAGAGAAAAAGGCAGAACAGGCGGAAACTGCTGTCAGCCAGCAACATAAACACGCCGGGATTCTACGACGGGAGTTAGAGTGGCTGAAACGGGGTCCCAAGGCCCGCAGTACGAAACAGAAAGCCCGCATCGATCGCATCCACGCCATGCAGGCAACAGAATTTAAGCAAGCCCAGGGCAAGGTCAATATTTCCACCGTCGGACGACGGATTGGGAAAAAGGTGATTGAACTAGAGGCTATTACCAAAGTCTATGGCGATCGTCCCCTAATTCAGAACTTTACCTATACCTTTAATCCTGAAGATCGGGTGGGCATCATTGGTCCCAATGGGATTGGGAAATCAACCCTGATGGATATCATTACGGGACGACTAGAACCCGATTCCGGACGGCGCGAGATTGGGGTTACGGTTAAATTTGGCTATTTTGATCAGCATTCCGATGACCTGACTATCCATGAAAATCAGCGCGTGCTTGATTATCTTAAGGGAGTCGCTGAATTGGTGAAGACGGTAGACGGGAGCGTGATCACCGCCTCACAAATGCTAGAGCGGTTTTTGTTCCCACCTAACCAGCAATATGCCCCCATTCATAAACTATCCGGGGGGGAGCGACGCCGCCTATTCCTCCTGCGGGTATTGATGGCTGCGCCCAATGTCCTGATCCTGGATGAACCGACTAATGATCTCGATGTGCAGACCCTATCGGTTCTAGAAGAGTATTTAGAAGATTTTAATGGCTGTGTAATTGTGGTTTCCCACGATCGTTATTTCCTCGATCGCACGGTGGATAAAATCTTTGCCTTTGAAGGCGAGGGGCAAATCCGAGAGTATCCAGGCAACTATTCGATTTATTTAGACTATAAACAAGCTGCGGTCCTAGAAACAACGCAACCCGTAGCAAAAGCAACGGTCCCAAAGGCTAAATCTGTATCTGAAACTAATCTTAATGCCCTGATCCCAGACTCTCCCCTCAAAACCCGTAAATTGTCCTATAAGGAACGCCAGGAATATGAACGCCTGGAGATCGAAATTCCCGATTTAGAAGCCGAGAAGGCATCCCTGGAGAAACGCCTCTATACTGATCCGCCCAGTAATTTTACAGAATTGCAAACCCTAGCAGCCCAGTTGGCCGACTTAGCAGAAACCATCGATCGGGCAACTGAACGATGGCTAGAACTCGCAGAACGCGCCTAAAAGCTGATCATCACCCTTGTCACTCAGTCGGTTGAGCTAAATTAATTCGAGGTGGAGCACCGATACAGCCGTTCCCTCTCTAATGAAGTCCTGCCAAGCCTTGCGAACAAGAGGCTGAAGCCCCTTGTCTGTACCTCACCGGGTATAGCAGTGCTGTAGGACAGTCCGCAAAATACCCATCCTGCGCTCCCAAGTAACACTATCCCGTTGGTTGGGACTGTTCAACTGCTCCGCTCGCAAAGTATATCGAGGTGCCGTTTAGACGTAACACCTTTAGTCGTTACGGGCTAGGGCCAGCACTACAATCGTGGCGTCATTTAATGATGGGCTGCACTAGCGGTCGCGATCGGGGAGCAGAGTGCAGACATGGTATTCTAAAAGTAACTTACATCAGTTCACAACTTAGAGGGTGTTTGAAAAGTCCAGAAACAGACCGTTTGGGCAACTAAAGTTGCCACTACAAACGCAATGCTGAAGTTCGTAGTGACGGTTTTAACCGCGATCCTCCTTTCAAAACCTCCTCTTAGGCCAAAATGGTTCCTTTCCTAACCTACTTTGTGCCTCTCCTCGGTCCTATCTCCGTGTATTTCCTACGGGGCGTCCCGGTTTTTGGATGCCGGGTTGCGCCGGGTTGGCTAATGGCTGCTTGATACCTTCCCCTGCCTGTTGCACCCCCCATGCTGCGATCGCCTGTGCCCGATCTACTGTTATTTCGCCGATTCTCGCCGTTGCAATTTGCCCCGGCTCTGGCAACGAAGGTCTCTCTGCCGCAAATGTTAGGTATTCTCCTGGTCTGTGGCTTGCCCCTTAGTTGTCCCCAATTAGCCCGATCGCAGGTGAAATTTGCCCCCTATCAACTGTCGGCAGTCTCCTCATCCCCCGTGCGCACCACCCTGGGGGATGCTCTCCCCTGGGTCAGTTTTAACCTGGGGACCTATACCCCTTCCGGGCGTGCCCTTACCCTATGGGCTAGCTATTACAATATGCGCCTCTCCCGGCAGGTCAAAAATGGGTATGCCCTGCTCGATCCGGAGGGGAAACCCTTAGGACCACAGCTTTCCCATGAGGATTGGTGTCATGCGGCGATGCAGGGCAGCGTGCAAGTGCTGGAAAATGGCAAACCCCAAACCTATGGCTATGCGGGACTGGGGACGGGTGCGCAGGTGAATTGTGCGCCCTACTTTCCAGGGTTGCCCGCCCAGATTCTGCGGGGGACAAACCGGGTCCGTTTTGCCCCCCGTGAAGGTCCCTATGGTTATGGCTCCTATCCTTTTCAGGTGGTTCCCTATCGTACGATCGCCGTCGATCGGCGGGTGATTCCGATCGGCTCGGTGGTCTTTATCCCAGCCGCACGGGGACAGGCTATTACCCTACCCTCTGGGTATCAGGCCGTACACGATGGTTTCTTCTTTGCAGCCGATACCGGGGGGGCGGTGCGGGGGAATCATATTGATATTTTTGTGGGGAATGCGGAACGCAACCCGTTCTCCTTTGTGCAAAGTACCCCTAGCAAGACCTTTCGTGCCTACGTTATCCAGGACGATCGGATTGCCCAAACCCTCAATTCCTTGCATCAGCGAACGACGAGCGCATCCAATCCTTAGCGGATGTTTTAAAAGGGGGAGCGCGGTTAAAACCGCGACTCCGAACCTCGACGTTTGGCTGTCCTAAGGGTTGCTTTGCCTTTGTCGTGGCGACTTCAGTCGCCAAAACGACTGGTTTCTGGACCTTTCAAACACTCTCTTAGCCAGTTAGCAAGTGGAGTGTATATTGATGACTGCAATGACTCAGGTCGTTACTACTAAACTGGTGAAACTTGATGTTTATTGTACTCACCCGATCGTCAATGGCTACTGGCAACCGTTGCTTTTAGATTAAGGAGTAACGCAGCCACTTCGTGGAGACGATTGCGATGGGATAGTAGAGAAAAGGGTTCCGAGAAGTCATACACCGTTTCGACTAATTTGCAAAAGACAAAATCACTGCCATTGGTCACTAAGCCAAAGCTCGGATTAGTAGCGGCGGCGGTCATATAGGCGAGACATTGGGGAAGTGCTATGTCCACGGCAAATCGCGATCGCTTCGCTTCTACAGTCAGAATCCACAGTTGTTCCCGAACGACCAGAATATCAATACGACCACAAGCAATTTCATCCCGATCGGGCATACTTAAACTAATCGGGGCCTCGGAACGCACACAGCACGGGGGTTCATGGAAACCAAAATGATTCAATAACGGCGCAACGATCGCTAATAAAATCGTGCCTTCTGTCAGGAGTCCACTATTGTAATAGTAATGGTAGCGTTGCCGAAGCTGGTCTAGGAAGGCGTAATCATGATCCGCCAGGTTAACGCCGAGATGTTGCCATTCCGGGAAAAAATCCATATCAGCAGCCCGTTGCAACCCCAAACGATCGTGAAGGGCTTGGAAATTGGTGATCGTGTCGGCGATCGCGAGGGAGGAAACCATAAACGTTAACTGTAACAGGAATGCGCCTGTCGCCATTGTAGCCAAGACCTGACGATGCAACGGTTGTCTGGGGGGTAATCCCTGGGATACCGGGTCAGTGGTGGCGGATTTTGTGCCTGTCCGGCAGTGAGTTGCCTGTCGTCAGCGACCGATTCAGGGCAAGATCGGAGAAAAGTCATCAATGGACCTCCGGCCATGCCCGTTACAACGCGACAATTACGTCAGTGGAAACAACAGGGACGCACGATCGTCACCCTCACCGCCTGGGATTATGCGCTTGCGGAAATCCTGGATCAGGCCGGGGTTGATATTATCCTGGTGGGCGACTCACTGGCAATGGTGGCCCTGGGCTACGATACGACACTACCGGTCACCCTAACCGAGATGTTGCACCACGCCAAAGCGGTCCGGCGCGGCGTCAAACAGGCATTATTGGTCTGTGACTTACCCTTTTTGACGTACCAGGAGAGTCCGCAACAGGCCATCCACTCGGCGGGGGTGCTGCTGAAGGAGGCGGGGGTGCAGGCCGTCAAGCTGGAGGGTGGGTATCCCACGATCGCAGAAACCGTACTACGGCTAACTCAGGCCGGGATTCCGGTCATGGGCCACTTGGGGTTGACCCCCCAATCGGTGCACCAGTTGGGCTATCGGCAACAGGGCCAATCCGAAGCCGCAGGGCAACAAATCTTGGCAGAGGCAATCGCCCTGGAGCAAGCGGGAGCTTTTGCGATCGTCCTGGAGCATATCCCCGCAGCACTAGCGGCCCAAATCACTCAAAAGTTAACTATTCCGACGATCGGCATTGGGGCCGGTCCCCACTGTGATGGTCAGGTGTTGGTTACTGCCGATTTACTGGGATTGTCGGAACGTCAACCCCCGTTTGCCAAGTCCTACGTCAATCTACGGGCGCAGATCGCCCAAGCCGTCCAGGCATATAGTGCAGAGGTTCGCAGTCACCAATTTCCCTAATTCCACCTGGAGCGATCGCGAATTTGGCGCGGTGGGCCAAGCTTCAATATTTCGATCGGCCCAAACCCAGGAAAATAGAGTAAGACAGGGATAGGGGCAACGGTTCACCCTCAATGCCCCACGCGATCAAGAAACTCGCTACGGGAACTGCTAGCCCGGAGGTGCCATGACGATCGACTTTAAGCAATTGTTCAATGCTGCTAACCCCAGTCGGGCACTGCGGGCGGACCTGCCGGAGGATCAGTAATACTATATTGACTTTTCGGAGGTGCGCGGGGGCCGGGTGGTTGAGGAGATGCGGGACAATATTTGCAGCATGAGTATTTGTTTGTCGATCGCGGCGATCAATTACGCCAGTTGCAATGTCATGTGGTCTATACGATGCCGCTGGGACTGCGGTTTTCTGCCGAGTATGGTCGCTTAACCCAGCGCTTTGAAACGCCCAGTATTTTGCCGATGATTCCGGTATTGCAGCGGGATGGCAGTGTGTTTGAATTAGGGTTGGAGAAGATGCGGCAGATGGTGTTGGCGCGGGCAATGCCCCAGGTGAGCGAGGCGGAGCGATCGGCGTTAATCACCCATTATTTTGATAGTCCGGAAACGCTGGATTATCTCTGTTTGGTAAGTGGCGGTCATGTGCGTAATGTGCTGCGATTGTTGCAGGATAGCCTGAGGAAGGAGCGGGGATTACCGTTGGGGCGGGAGTCGTTGGCGGCTGCGATTAAGAAGCGACGCAATGAGATGATGTTATCGATCGAGGATTCGGAGTGGGAATTATTACGGCAGGTGAGTCGCACGAAGAAGGTGGTGGGGGATGAGGGGTATCAACGGTTAATTCGGAGTTTATATGTGTATGAATATCAAGATGAGGATGGTTCCTGGTTTGATGTGAATCCGATTTTGAAGGATGCGCCGGAATTTCAGGAATGATGCAACCCTTGGAGTAACGCTATGCTCAAAGACATTGTAGCGATTAAGCCGTTCGCAGGATACCAACTCTGGCTACGCTTTGAAGACGGCATAGAAGGTGTTGTTGATATCAGTCAAATCATTGCGTTCTCTGGAATCTTTTCTCCCCTACAAGATATTGCTTACTTTGCTCAAGTATTGACAGGCCAGAGGCCCATCCCACAAGATTACTGACTCAAGGCAAATGTCTATGTCACTTCCCTCTGAATCTACCCCTGATCCGCTTTCCCTCTGTGCATCGCCAGAGAATCAGGAAGCTTTGGCGGAAATTCAGGCGTTAGTGGAGTTGGCCCAAGGGGAGTTTTCTCTGGTCTTGGCGCGGTGTAATTATGCGCGTTTGCGGGATTGTTTGATTGAACAGCTTCAGCAAGAAATTCCTAACCTGCGACTTATTCATTTAGAACCGACGACACAACAGGTTTATGCCACTTTGCGCGATTCTCTTACAGAGACGCTGCATGATCGCCACTCTCTAGATCAACCCACTGCGGTTCTGATCACGGGATTGGAGCAGTTAACCGATCGCGAAGCGGCTGTGAAAGGGATGAACCAGGTGCGGGAGGAGTTTCGTAAGACTTTCTCGTTGCCGCTGATTTTTTGGGTGACAGATGATGTATTGAAGCAATTTATTCGGATTGCACCGGATTTTGAAAGTTGGGTTTCGACGGTTGAATTTACGTTGCCCACGCCTGTCTTAATTCAATCACTGACGGACGGTGCGGAGGCGCTGTTTGCGGCGGCGTTGGCTGAGAATGCGGCGACGTTTGCGGAAAATTTGGCGGCGGTTGCCCAGTTGGGTATTTTGCGGCGGGATGAGGTGGACGCGGCGTTGCATGAGTTGGATCGACGCGGGGTGAGCCTGAGTTCGAGGGAGCAGGCGAGTGTGGATTTGATTCGGGGTTGGGATGCGGCTCCGGAACACAAGTTGCAATTTTTGGCGGCGAGTTGGGCCTATTGGCAAACGGTACCGGATCGGGCGCGGCAGGGGTTGTTGCTCTATGCGTTGGGTGAGTTTACCTACCGATCGCTGGAGGACAAAGATGAATCGCTGGAACCGGTGGCGATCGATTGGGGGGAAGCCAAACGCCTGATTCTGCAAAGTCGCGATCGCTTTTCGGAGGCCGATCGCCCGGATTTGGTGGCGAAGTGTTTGCCGCGTTTACAGCGGATTTTGCAACGGCAGGGGGATTGGGCCGGGTTGGCGGATTTGACGACGCAGGAGGCGTTACCGCTACATCAACGCTATGGGATGGTGCGGGCGATCGCGGGGGATCATGGCTTTTTGGCGGAGGTGGCGCTCCAGGAACAGCAATGGGCGGTGGCGAAGGAGCAGGCGACGCAGGCGTTGGCGTTGTTGGAACAGGTGGAGCCGTCACTCCAGTGGTTGCGATCGCTGTTTCTCTGCTATTTGGCGGAGGCGGAACGGGGGCTGGGGGACGCAGCACGGGCGATCGCGCTGTTGCAGGAAGCGAGAAAACCGGGGGATTTGGGGCATCCGCTGGTCTATTTCCGGATTTTGGATCGACTGCGGGAGGGGTATTGGGCGCAGGGGCAGTATGAGGCGGCGTTTGACCTGAAGCAGGAGCGGCAGGTGGTGGAGGCGTTCTATGGCTATCGGGCGTTTGTGGGGCCGGTGCAGTTGCGGGCACGCTATACGGAGTCGATGCAGCGGTTGGGGCAGTGGCAGGGAAGTCTTGCGCCGGAGATTGTGGCGTCGGGGCGGGGGGAGGATGTGCGCGAGTTGGTGAAGCGGGTTGGCAGTACGCGCTATAAGTTGATTGTGCTGCATGGGCCGTCAGGGGTGGGGAAGAGTTCGCTGGTGAATGCGGGGTTGATTCCGGCGCTGCGGCAGACGTTGTTTGGGGAGTATGAGGTGGTGCCGGTGGCGATCCGGCGGTATACGGATTGGGTGAATGAGTTGGCGGCGGCGCTTTTCCCTCATCCCCCAGCCCCTTCTCCCCAGGGCGAAGGGGAGCAAGATGTTCAAAGTCCCTCGCCCGCTCTGGGAGAGGGATTTAGGGTGAGGGCGACTGGGGAATTGCCCCCTCAACCCCCAGCCCCTTCTCCCACCGGGGGCGAAGGGGGGCCGGACAATCAGAGTCCCTCGCCGATCGTGAGTGAAGGGAGATCAGACAATCAAAGTCCCTCTCCCGTCCTGGGAGAGGGATTTAGGGTGAGGGCCGCCATTAAGCAACACCTCATCACTAATGAACAAAACTACATTCAAACGGTGCTGATCTTCGATCAATTTGAGGAGTTTTTCTTTGCGAATCCGCAGCCGTTGCAACGGCGTCAGTTTTTTGAATTTCTGGGGGATTTGCTCAATGATGCAGCGAATTTAACCCATTTGAATGTGATTCTGTCGCTGCGGGAGGATTATTTACACTATTTGCTGGAGTGTAATCGTCTGGAGAGCATGAAGGCGATTAGTCAGGATATTTTGAGCCGGGAGGTGTTGTATGCGATTACGAATTTGTCGGTAGAAAGAACGCGGACGGTTATTCAATCGCTGACGGCAAATACGCGCTTTCCAATGCCTGCGGACTTGATTGAGGCGTTGGTGCAGGATCTCAAGGATGAGGTGGATGAAATTCGCCCCATTGAGCTTCAGGTGGTGGGGACACAGTTGCAAACGGAAAGGATTCGGACGTTAGACCAGTATCGGCAGTATGGTCAGGCACCGAAAAGGTTGCTGGTGCAGCATTATTTGGAGGCGGTGGTCCGGGATTGTGGGCCGGAGAATGAGCAGTTGGCGAGTTTGGTGTTGTACCTGCTGACGGATGAACGGGGAACACGACCGTTACGGACTTGGGATGATTTGGTGGCGGATTTACGGGCGTTGGCGGATGAGTTGAGCCATGAGCTGAGGCGGTTGCAGTTGGTGTTGCGCATTTTGGTGAAGTCGGGGTTGGTGGTGGCGTTACCGGCTGCGCCAGCGGATCAGTATCAGTTGGTGCATGACTACATTGCGGCGTTTATTCGGGCGACTCAGGCCCCGAAGCTGAAGGAGTTGATGGCGCAACTGGAGCAGGAGCGGGAACGCAATCGGCAGTTGCAGGCGCAGTATCAGGTGACGGAGGCCGAACTGGGGGCAGCGCAGCGGGATCTGGTGACGACCCAACAGCGGACGCGGGTGTGGTCGGGGGTGGGGGTGGCAATGC